>CAYXSZ010000001.1:0-3697 GCA_964468425.1 Candidatus Woesearchaeota archaeon
GTAGAAAGACTATAAAATTTATCCATACCATTAACGAGAGGCTATTGTAGTGGGATGAAAGTTGTAACGAACAAAGTTGAACAAAATGAACGAAGTTAAATCAAAGCTTTACTGTCTAGAGCGTGAGTATAAAAGCATTGAGAAGATTTCCTCGAAAGTTAAGAAATCTAGTTTGACTAACTCATCACCAATTATTATTCCATCGGTGAACTAGTAACCCCTTATCGGTAAAAACATTCAAACCCAAAAATCACAAAGGCTAAAAGTTTTAATCAAAAGCTATAGTTATGGTTGAAGATTCTAGCCCTGAAATTAAATTACGCGTTGCAGAAGCGAGACAAGATGATGTTTACCGAGGAATTGTTAGAATTGATTCTGAATCCATGAGAAAAATTGGAGTGCGTCCTGGAGACGTTGTTGAAATCGAAGGAAAGCGCAAGACCGTTGCAATCGTGGAACCAGCTTATCCGGAAGATGTAGGACTCGGAGTAATTCGAATGGATGGAATAATTCGTAGAAATGCTGGTGCTTCAATCGGATCGTACGTAACGGTTCGAAGAGCTAATGTAAAAGAAGCTCAAAAAGTAGTTCTAGCTCCAGCACAAAAAGGAATGATTCTGCACATTCCTCCAGAAACCGTTCACAAAATGCTGATAAGAAGACCTGTTACTAAAGGAGATCTGGTAATAGTTACTCCAACTTATCAAAGAAGGAGAAGAACTTACGATCCATTCTTTGAAGAGTTCTTTTCTGTAGTAGAGGAGTTCTTTTCCTTTGGATATGGACCGGAGCTCAAGCTAACCGTAGTAAACACTGTTCCAAAAGGACCTGTGATTATAACTGATGCTACCGAAGTAGAAGTACTACCACAAGCCGTCGAGATCAGAGAAGACATTCCAGACGTTACCTACGAAGATATAGGAGATATGGAAGAGGTCGTCAGAAAGGTGCGAGAACTCGTCGAACTTCCACTTAGACATCCCGAAATCTTTGAAAAGCTTGGAATAGAACCTCCAAAAGGTGTTCTACTTCACGGACCTCCCGGAACGGGTAAAACTCTTTTAGCTAAAGCTGTTGCAAATGAAGCTGGAGCGCATTTCATAGCGATAAACGGTCCAGAAATCGTTTCAAAGTACGTTGGAGAATCTGAAAAGCGTTTGAGGGAAATATTCGAAGAAGCTAGAAAAAATGCTCCTGCAATCATATTTATTGATGAAATTGATGCAATCGCTCCAAAAAGAGATGAAGCGGTGGGGGAAGTCGAAAGAAGACTCGTCGCTCAACTTCTCACCCTTTTAGATGGATTAAAGGAAAGGGGAAGAGTTATAGTAATCGCGGCGACGAATAGACCGAACGCTATCGATCCTGCGCTAAGAAGACCAGGTAGATTCGATAGAGAAATAGAAGTTCCTGTTCCAAATGAAGAAGCAAGATACGAAATTCTTAAGGTTCATACAAGAAGAGTTCCGCTTGGAAAACGCATTATTGAAGATGGAAAAGAAAGATATGTGCTTCTAAGTGAAGAAGAAAAAGAAAAACTTCTTAAGAAGATAGCTTCGCTTACACATGGATATGTTGGAGCAGATTTACAGGCTTTAGTTAAGGAGGCGGCTATGAATGCTATTCGAAGAATTGTTCCAGAGATAGAGAGAAAGGAAGAAGGTCCTCTTCCACCAGAAGTTCTCGAGAAGCTAGTAGTTACTGAAGAAGATCTAATGGAAGCTTTGAAAGTTGTTCCGCCATCTGCTATGAGAGAGGTTCTTGTTGAGGTTCCTAAAGTTCATTGGAATGATATAGGAGGCTTAGACGAAGTTAAACAAGAGCTAAGAGAGTCCGTCGAATGGCCAATAAAGTACAAAACTCTATTCAAAAAAATCGGAATACAACCTCCTAAGGGAATCTTACTTTACGGACCTCCCGGAACGGGTAAAACTCTTTTAGCTAAGGCGGTCGCTACAGAATCTGGAGCGAATTTCATTGCAGTCAAGGGTCCAGAAGTTCTATCAAAGTGGGTAGGTGAATCAGAAAAAATAATTAGAGAGATCTTCAGAAAAGCGAGACAAGTATCTCCAACTGTAATTTTCTTTGACGAAATAGACTCTATCGCTCCAAGAAGAGGTCATCATTTAGACTCTGGAGTTCTGGACAGGTTAGTCAACCAATTATTAACGGAGCTCGATGGAATAACATCCAGAGGAGATGTCGTAGTCATAGCAGCGACAAACAGACCAGATATCTTAGATCCCGCTTTACTAAGACCGGGAAGATTTGATAGAATAATTTATGTCCCACCTCCCGATGAAAAAGCTAGATTAGAAATTCTAAAAATTCATACAAAGAACGTTCCATTAGATGAGGACGTCGATTTAGAAGAAATCGCGAAGAAAACTGAAGGTTACTCTGGAGCAGATCTCGAAGCTCTCGTCAAGGAAGCTGCAATGATCGCTCTTAGGGAAGCTTATCAAAAAGCAAAGGAATCTGGAGACTCTGAAAGCGAAGTTATGAAAACCCTCGAGCAAATGGATGTAAAGGTTAGAAGAGACCACTTCGAAAAAGCTATGGAAAAAGTAAGACCTTCTGTTACAGATGAGATGATAGAATTCTACAAGCAGTTTGAAGAAAACTTTAGGAAAGGTTTCGAGCGCAAGAAAAATAGCAGAAATCAATACTACGGTTAACTTGAGGATAGCAATAGTAGGTCTCGGTGGTCTTGGATCTTGGATAGCCGAAGCTCTCGTTCGCTCGGGTTTTTCGAATATAATTCTTTTTGACAATGATAAGGTGGAAGCTGGGAATCTAAACCGTCAAAACTATACTATAGAAGATTTAGAAAAGCCCAAGCGAGAATCCTTGGTTAACAGGCTTAGAAAGATAAACCCCAACATATATATCGAGCTTATAGATCGTTTAACCGAAAACAACATAAAAAAGTATTTTTCAGAAGTAGATTTGCTGATAGACGCAACGGACAACCTAAGAACACGTTATTTAATTAATGAATACTCTGTTTTATTGGAAAAATCCTGGATTTTTTCCGCAGTTTCCGATAAGTCCGGCTATGTTTGTTTAATTGATCCAAGAAAATTTTGTTTGAACTGTTTTTACTCTAAAAAGAAAGAAAATCTTGAGAGAGTCTCCTCCATAGAGACTGTTTGGCTTGCAGCTTCGATTGTAACTAGTTTAGTTAAGAAATTTTCAAAGAAGAAAGAGGATAATTACTTATATTACTTCCGAAGCGATAAGATGTTGATAGAAAGGTTCAAAGTAAAAAGAAAAAGGAACTGCGAAGTTTGCTCGAGAATCTAGAGTTCTGAGAGCATTAGCTGTCTATAAGGATTTAACAATTTTTAGCTTCAAGAACTTAGTTTATCTTCATGATTGGATGGTTCCTCTATCACTAATTAACTTTTTGTTGCTTCGCTCTCAAAAGATTAGGTAAATTCCTGCTTAGAAAGTGCCTAGCTCCAGCTTTAAGATCTTCCTAACAACCTACCAATCAAAATAGAACTCGAATGGCAATGCCAGTGGCAATGAATATAATGATGAGCTCTGTTCTCAGAAAAAAGGCAGAAATGTTCTCTAGAATTGTTTTAACCTTCAATTGCCACAGCACATCTTTTAGAAGTCTAATAAAGTGATGTGGAGTTCGAGTGCCCACATCGTCTGAAACTTACTTTGCTGGTTTAATGTAGCGATG
>CAYXSZ010000002.1:0-4853 GCA_964468425.1 Candidatus Woesearchaeota archaeon
TTGGCGTTGTTGTTTGTGATATTTATCGGTACTCTGTATTTCCAATTTGCGTCCCACCAATCCTTAGGAGGCTTCCACGAGTTGTTATAAATCTTTACCCAAGCTGTAATCGTGAACTGAGAAACGTTTAACGAAGGTAGAATAACTGTTCCATTTTCCAATCCTTTATTAAAAATAAAATCCACGAAGGAGCCAGAAGTCAATGTTCCATCATTGTTCAACCCAGAATAATCATTTACATCGTCATCAAAGTGTAAGTTCAAAATCAAACCTTCTGTATAATCAGTTCCCTCGTATGGATATAATGCAGTGAATCTTAGGTCTCCACAATCAGATCTAAGCTTTCCTCTCGATATCAAACTTCGTGTATCTATCGATAAGTTAAGTTGAAAATCTTTAACAGGTGTGCTGAAAGATGTAACATATATGGGAACTCTACACAGCCAAGTTGATAAAAACCACGAGCATGTATGTGGAGGTGGTGTGGTTACACTTAAAGGAGCGTTTACATTTATTTCGAATTTGGTTGGAAGTACAGTAACTCCCGATACTATGATGTTGTAGATGCTCTTGTTTGTTTTGTTAAATACTATCTCAACTAGTTCTCCATCGTCTGGATTCACAATTCCATCTCCGTTTCCAACTTCGTAAACGTTCGCAACCTTGTTGTTCACCATTGCATAAATCTTTGAGATGTTTACAATATCCGTCGGTCTCAAGTATACTACGACCTTCTCATCTTTTATTCCGTAATCTACTAGCTCAAAACTTTTCTTTATCGAGGAAATAACTTGAGCTGATGGGTTTTTAGTTATTGTGGGGAGTGTCGATGTGTACATCGTGTATGCAATTACTGCGACTAGCGTTATAGAAAAGACTGCAGCGAGATACTCATAATAACCCCTTTTCATGTGTAGTTTATTAAAGTGTAAAATCTGTTGCCTCTGCAGGTTACCAGGGTTATGCTTTTCCATCCATTTGTGCTGGCGGGCAAGTAGATCGTCGAAGTTTCTCCCGGATCTAGCAGGTTATTCTTGTATAACTCATTGATCGTGTAGTTAAACGATGTTAGGTTCGAGTTCACATAAATCTTGAAGCATGAAGGGTCTAGAGGAATTTCGCCTGTGTTTTTAATTGTGAGATTTGGATTTAGAGCTGAAGTTTGGTTGTTCAAGAAATCGATTAGCTCCAGAGACCTTTCATATAAGAAATTAGTCTTTTTGTCAAGAATTACTAGCGCTCTTTCCGAGCTGATGGTTATAAAGTAATTTAGTAGAGCAAGGGATATTATAAAAGATATAAAAACAGCGAAGCCTCCAATTATGGAGGACATATCCGCCCTCATTGGATGGTGCAGCTGGTATTGGTTATATACAAAATGGAATCTGTATATGCTCCGTTTGAAGCCACAACTTTGACATCTATTGTACCTGTGGTATAATTAAAGACTATTTTAATCGTTTCGTAGCGTTCCCACGCATCATTTGGATTTATTTGATAAGCGAACATCGTGGTGGTGTTATTAACGAGTATACCATTTACGAACACCTTGAGCTTAGTTGGATCAAGAGCTACGTAACCAATGTTTGTTAGATAAATGCTTATCTGGTTAGTGGTGTTGTTATACGAGCAGGAGTCGATTGTAAATATTGTTTTCAATCTATCGGACATTAGCTGTTCTCTTTGCTGCATAGCACCTTGAATGTCGTATAAACTCTTGTAAAGTGAAGAAACGAAGAGATACGTAGCTACTGCAGCTGCTATGAATAAAAGAGCGTGAGCAAGAATTGTGCTAAAAGCTGCCCTACGCATCTTCGAGGTTGTTTAGGACTTCCGCAAGCTTTTTTCCAGCCTCTTCTAGCTTTCCTTCTTCGTTTTTAATAATCGCTATGGGAATGTGAGCGTCGTAAGCTATAGATAACGCGTAGTTGATAGTTAGGTCTTGGTGGAGTTTTATTTCATCTATACTTTCTAGATCCCTGTCTCTGGTCTCATCGCTTTTTCTTCTTGAGAGGATGTCTTTTGGATCTGCGGTAACGACAACTACAAACTTTGGATCGAGTTCTCGAATCATCTCTCTGCTGGTTCCGGGTAAGTAACCAAAGGTAGTTTTTATTAAGAAGTGAGTATCTATGAGAACTAGACCCTCGGCTTCTTTACAAATTTTTTTGCAAGCCTCGAGTTGAAACTTTTTATATTCAAGATACTTAACTTTCTTACGAATTTCATCTCTAGATCGCAAATCGAACTTATCTTTCACCAATTCGAAAACAACATCGCCAAAGTTAACTACAGTGAATTTTTTCTTACAATATTTTTTTGCTTCTTTGATTACGGAGGTTTTTCCAACTCCTGGAATTCCGATGACGAGACCAATCATCCTAAATATTCTTTTGGTCTTTTATATTCAATATTTTTATCCCAGAATGAGAGACGATCTTCCAAAATCTTCTTAGCTCTTTTCACCAAATCTTGAATAATCTCGTCGGAATAGCCAAGAAACTCTTCGTAAAGCTCGTTTGAATCTAGAAGCTCTGCTAGTTCGTACATTCTAATAGCCTTCATCAATCTTTTGTATTCTAACCAGATTGAAGCTATATCGATTGCGAGTCCGCGAATCTCGTGTGAAATGGCGAGATCTCCTATGTCTGGGTTTAGAATATCCTCAAATATATTTCTTATCGTTTCAAGCTTTTTATAAACAGCCTTGGCGTACTTTTTGGTCTTGTCTTTTCCCTTATCTTCCTTAGGAGGTTCCACAAATTTCTTGAGGTCCTTATACTCTTTCGATACCATCTATCTTTAAGATGTAAAATATCTTTTCAAGGATTTTCCCGGTGAGATACGCGAGGAACAATCTGTATGGTTTGCTTTCAAGTTCTGGAATTATTGGATTCGATTGATAAAACTCGTTAAATGTGCGACAGAGTCGTAGAGCGTAATCCGCCAAACGATTTAATTCTAAAGTTCTCTCGGTTTCGTAAAGAACATCCTTAAACAAGAAACAAACTCTTAATAAGTTTCTTTCAGAGTTATTCAGATCTTTAACTCCTCTAGCATAATTCTCTGGGTTCTCTATTCCCGCTTTTCTAAGCAAGGATTGTATTCTCGCATACGTGTAAAGTAAATACAAAGCATTTCCTTCCTCTACATTTGTCATCCTATCTAAATCAAAGATTACCACGCGATTTCGGTCGTACTTGAGGATCTCGTATGCTAAGGTGCTTCTCGCGATTTTGAAAGCTAAATTTTTAATTTCCGCATCACTTAGATCCTGGTAGCGTTCTTTTAGTTTATCGTAAGCTATTTTCTTAGTTTTTTCTAAGAGGTTATCTACGTTAACGAAAACTCCCTTTCTCCCAGACATTTTAACGAACTCCTTTTCTTCTCGAATTCCAAACATCTTTGCGGTTTCTTTTGAAAGCATAACGAGTCCATATCCATAATGAACATATTTAACTTTATTGTTCGAAATTCTATTAATAATTTTTGAAATTATTTGTTGGAGATAGCTTTGCTCAGACCCTATAACGTTAATAGAAACCTCTGCTTTTCCAAATCCCTTAGGATTATCTATTCCACTTAAATCTGTTTGCCAAAGCTCAGATCCATTTGGTTGCTTACAAAATACAGAGTATTTAAAGTCTTTTTCGATTAATCCGTGCTTCCATAGCGCATACGCTATGTCTTTGGCTAGGTATACCGTAGTCCCATCCGATCTAACTAGAACTTTGTATTTATCTTTGATTCCATCTATTCCAAGATTCTCTAGATCTATAGACCAAGTTCCTTTTTTCTCGCCTTCTCTAACAAGTTCTACAATCCCTTTATCCTTCAAAATCTTAAACGCTTCCTCCCAGAGATCAAAGTAAAGTATATCGCTCTCCTTGTTTAGAAGATCAAAATATATGTCAAATGTCCAAAGCGTTTCTAATTGAGCTTCTAGAACTTTTTTAACAACCCTTTTGGTTTTTTCATAAATTTCACCCTCTCTGCGCTCTATAGCTTTTATCACCTGCGATCTAAGTTTTTCTAGTTCTGGATATAAATTATAAAGCTTGTTAACGATTACATACACAAAATCTCCGCAATAGTGATCGAACTTCTTTGGGATCTCGTATCCATATAGTGTTTTAAGTAAATTCTTTCTATCGTCGATTATTTTCTTTATTTCTTCGAGATTTGGATTTATGTTTAAATCTCTTAGAGATTTGGCAATCGAATTCAAAAGTGTTTCGTCGTTAAAATCTAAGGGATTTTCTGGAAAGTTTAAAAAATAGAATCCCACAATTACATCAGCTACTTGGCTCCCAGTATCATCTATGTAATTAAGAACCTCTACTTCGTAGTTGAGTGTTTTAAACAAGCGAACGAGAGCGTCTCCTAGAATACTATTTCGTAGGTGACCAATATGCAAGGCTTTGTTTGGATTAGCTGATGTGTGTTCAATCAATATTTTTTTATTTCTCTTTGGAAATTCGAACAATTCCTTCCAGCGAGTCAAAACTTTATTCCAGTCAAGATTAATGTTTAGGTATCCTCCAACAAGCTCGTGAGACTCTATAATATCTCCTATTTTTTTTAAAACTAAGTTCTTAGCTTCTTCGGGAGTTTTGTTTTGTTTTTTGATGAGAGGAAAAATGTTAATTGCGAAGTCTTTGTTAACGTGTTGTGGGGGGAGCGAGACCTTGACTTCTAGCTCATCGAGCTTTTCCCGAAGCAACCACATAAATCTTTATAATAGAAAAACGCTTAAATTAAATAATGGAGTTGCCCGCTAACACGATCGTAATCTTTATTGTAGCTACGTGCGTTTTACTAGCTGTGCTTTACTTCTTCTTCTTCACGAATCA
>CAYXSZ010000003.1:0-3885 GCA_964468425.1 Candidatus Woesearchaeota archaeon
ATAAACAGCGGGCTGGACGGCCAAAGTGTCCGTGAAACACCCGTTCCCATTTCGAACACGGAAGTTAAGACGGACCACGTCCGCGGGAGTACTGGGGAACACCCGGGAAACCGCGGAAGCTGTCCGCCCGCTCCTAAAATATTTTATTCCTTAAACGATTCAAAAGATATGAGAACTATTGCGTTGGTTTCTGGTGGGAAAGATTCTTGGTATTCTCTTTACATCTTGCTCCAACAAGGTTTCGAAATAGTTTGCACAGTAACGTTCTCCCCAAGAAATCCAGAAAGCTATATGCTTCACTCGATAAAGACTCAATTAGTTAAGAAACAATCTGAACTAGCTAATATAAAAAACTATACCTTTGAGGTCTCGGGAGAAAAAGAAAAAGAAGTTGAAGAGATGAAAGAATGGCTTAAAAAGATTAAAGATCTTGAAAAGGCGGAAGCCCTTGTTTGTGGAGCCATAATGAGCGAGTATCAGAGACATAGAATAGACATGATTGCTGAGGAGCTCGGTCTAGTTAGTTATACACCCCTTTGGCACAAGAACGAAGAAAAACTTCTCAAAGAAATAGTCCAAAGCGGTTTTAAGTTTCAAGTGGTCTTAACTGCGGCAGAAGGGATTGAACGATGGAAAAACCAGATTATTTCAGAGAAAAATGTAAAGGAATTTATTAAGGATCTTAAAAAAGCTAGAGCAAACGTATCTGGGGAAGGAGGCGAATACGAAACTTTGGTCATCGAGTCTCCACTCTTCAAACTTCAGAGCTTTTAACCCTCTTCACTAATCTGCGCTCAGCCTGTCATCATAGAAGTTATATCTAGTGTAAGTTTAAATAGCATTCCAAAGAGCCTCAAAGAACTTTCTAAATGCTTCAGAAATCATGTCACTCTCTATATAAATTACTAAAGGTTCTTCTGACCACAAAACTATGTTTAGAATATTATTGTATGTTGAAAACGCGGCAGGAGAAATAAATTCGAAAGGAAGGATCTTTACATCCAGTAAAGGATATCGTTTCAAGTACTTCAAACTCTGCTTTGAAGTTAACATCCTTATTTTAATACCCCTTTGAACTCGTTCTCTAGTGAATTTATCTAAGAATACTCTCCCTAAAAAATTCTCAACCCTCTCAATGTCGGTGCAAATAATTAAAATATCAGTGTCGCTTCTTAACTCATTGAGAAACATTTGTTTTATAGCTTCTCTTCCACTCATCATAAACGCTTTTGTTTCTTTAGTCTTTACGCAAGATGTAAAAACTTGTTGACAAATTTTCTCAGCTTTTACGAGCTTCGACTTTTCTAAGTGAATTAATTCCTTGACGCGCTCTGGAACTGGATAATACAATTTTCTCCCATTCTTAACAAAGAATCCGACTACTCCTTTCTTTACCATCCGTTCTAAAGCGTCATAAACGCTTCTCCTGTGAACTTTTAACTCCTTACTTAGAGAACTTGCAGTAGCTTCTTTAAGAAAAATTAATTCAGCGAAAATTTTAGACTCAAGCTCTGTAAAGCCTAAACTCTTGAGAGCCTCTACGAGCTCGGGAAGCATTATTGTACAGTTGTTAAAACAAATAAACGTTTGTTCGAAGAATTATTATAAGGGAATAGGTACTGCACCGTAGAGAGTTGTCCCCGATTTTCATATATAACAAACAAGTTCCTGCCACAGCTTTGATGAGATCGCCGTATTGAGAAGCCTTTTTATAAGTTTACTCTAACTAAGTTCCATGGCTCATGGTCCTCGCTACAGAGTTCCCTACAGGAGACATAGAGAAGGAAAAACAGATTACAGGAAGAGGTTAAAGTTTCTTCTTTCCGGAAAGCCACGATTCGTGGTCAGAAGATCTCTAAGCAACTTTGTAGCCCAGGTAATAGAATACGCTCCTGAAGGAGACCGAGTAATTGTAACCGTGCATTCTAAAAAACTCTATAAAAAGTTCGGATGGAAAGCTCACAGAGGAAATCTCCCAACAGCTTACTTAACTGGTCTAGTTTGCGGATTCAAGGCTCTATCAAAAGGAATCGAAGAGTGTATTTTAGATATTGGAAGACAGCGAGCTACAAAAGGAAACAGCCTCTTCGCTGCCTTAAAAGGTGCTATCGACGCCGGTCTAAAAATTCCATACTCTGAGGATATTCTTCCCTCTGAGGAAAGAATAAAAGGTGTTCATATAGCAGAATATGCTAAAACTCTCAAGGAAAATAACCCAGACAGATACAAAGTCCAGTTCTCCAGATATCTAAGAGTTGGTTTAGATCCAGAGAAGCTTCCAGAACACTTCGAGGAAGTTAAGAGCAAAATAATCGAGCATTACGAGCAAGTTCTCGCAAAGGTAAAGGTCAAGGAATAAAAAAGTTTTCCCAGAAAATCTAAAATGCCTACTGGATGGGACTACCTTCCCGAACTTCATAAGAACAAGGCTGGAACTCTAGCGGTAATACTCAAGCACAACGCTCCAAAGTATATTAAACAAGAAATCCAAAGGTTGATAAAAGAAGGGAAGATTAAAAACATACAAGAAATTGTAGAAAAAGCTGTAAGAGAAAATAAGAGCTTAATTACTGTTTTAGAAGAACTTGGAGTTAAGAATATTAAAAACAAGTTCGGAAAGGGTGCGAGAAGGTGTGCGATCTGCAAATCTCACGAGAGAATAATAAGAAAGTATGGCTTGTACATATGTGGAAGGTGTTTCAGGGAACAGGCTAAACTACTAGGTTGGAAGGTTATGGGAGAATAATGGGAATAATTGAAGACTTTTTCTCTCACGCGACAAATTGTATAAATGTTGGAAAATTTGAAGTAGAATTCGGTCCTATTAACAAGTTGCTTCTAAGCATCTTAGACAAATTAAAGGAATATAACTATGTAGAAAACTATGAGGTAGTTTCGACAGAAAGAGGTGGAAAAGTTCGAGTTAAATTTACTGAGTATTTTAATAAAGGAAACGCCATAAAACCTAGATTTCCAGTTGGTTATAGGGAACTTGAAAAGTGGGAGAAGCGTTACCTACCAGCACGTGGTTTTGGAGTTTTAATAATCTCCACGAATAGAGGAGTTAAGACTAATGAAGAGTGTAAGAAAGAGAAAATTGGAGGGGTCTTAGTCGCTTATGTCTATTAAAACTTCTTTAGAGTTTTTTCAAGCTTCTTAGCCTTTTTCTCATCTTTCAAACTTTTTCGGATTTCTTCGATTTCTGATTTAATCAAACAAATTTCCCGATAAAGTAGCGCCAAAGCGACCCAAATTTGTGCTTTAGAAGAATCTCTTGCTTTCATATACGCTTTTCTATGTTCTATTACCTCCTTGAGCAGCTCGTTTAGGTACTCTTGAACGACAGGATCGAGCTCAGTCTTCCAATCCATTTGACGATAGTGATCAAAATGCTTTAAAACCATCCACAATACACTACTACAGTATCTTCAATATTGTATGCTCTACAAGATATAAGGAAAATAACATTTTTAGCTGGGGCCGGCGGGATTCGAACCCGCGACCTGCGGCTTAGAAGGCCGCCGCTCTATCCAAGCTAAGCTACGGCCCCTATACATAAAATTCCTAGAAATCCTTATATTTTTTTAACCCTAGGCTCACTTTAAAAACATCAGAAACATTCCTACGAGAATTCTAATATTTTAATAATCTCCTGGAAAGGATATATAAAAACACCTCACATAACAAAATCGGGTAAAAACATTTTATAATAAACTAATCTTAATTTGCATAAATCAATTATATCCATAACAGAACAAAGGTAATAATTATTTTAAGTTGCAATTTACCTTCAATTTTTTATACCTATAAAATTTTTATTTCTATTTTTCTAGTTAATTTATGTTTGCTCCAAAATAATTCCAAATCTGTAAGAACTGTAAAAAA
>CAYXSZ010000004.1:0-12466 GCA_964468425.1 Candidatus Woesearchaeota archaeon
GAGCCTTTCTGGATTTATTCCTTTTTCTTTTACCTGGTTGATTAACTTTTCGTAGCGGTGCTCTCGCTGACCTCCAGAGGCAATCTCTAATCCCCTGAAGATTAGATCAAAAGATTTTGTGCGCTTGGGATCTTCATCGAAGCGCATGTAGTAAAAAGCACGAGAGTACGATGGATATTCGGTTACAAATATAAAATCGGTATTGTATTCTTCTTTAGCGTATTCTCCGAGGATTCTTTCTCCTTCTGTTGAAATATCGTCCCACCTGTAAGCTTCAGGACTCTTTTCTTTTATGATCCTTTGAGCTTCCTCGAAGGTTATTCTTGGGATTTGATCTACGTTCGCGCCAAAGTGCTTTGAAACGTACCTAACAGCCTCCTCGAGAACGTCCATCACCTCGTTGTAGTCTTCTATGTAGCTTATCTCAGCGTCAACAGATCGAAACTCTGTGAGATGTCTCGGAGTAAACGAAATTTCCGACCTATAGTAGCTAGCAATTTCAAACACACCTTTTACTCCAGAAGCTAGAATCATTTGTTTGTAGAGTTGGGGACTTTGAGCCAAGTAAGCTTCTTTATCGAAGTAAAGAATAGAAAATACTTCAGAACCAGATTCAGTTCCCATTATAACTATTTTCGGAGTAAACACCTCCAGATATCCTTTTTTAATGAAAAATTCCCTGAAAAGTTGTGCTACCCTTGCATAGGTTTCGAAGATCCTGAAGTATTCTGGAAGGCGCAGAACGAGTTGTCTATACTTTATTTTCTTATCTTTGCTCATTTTTCGGAGAGTCCATTGATCAAAAATCTCTTCAAGAGTTTTCGATAATACTTCTAAATCGTTAGCTCTTAGCTCGATCCCGTTTGGAGCTCTTTGATCTTCGCAAAGAATTCCCTTTACCTTTAAGGAGTCTCCTCTTCGAACCTTTTCTTCTCCCTCGTAAACAACTTGGAGATTATTTCCTCCGTCCGTGAGAATGATGAACTTTTTAGCTCCGAGGTCCCGAATGTGTAAAACAACTCCGTAAACTGTCAGTTCCTTCCCTACCAACTCCTTGGAGACATCCGAAGGTGTTAGCTTCTCCATGAAATAATCTTTTGGGCTAAGTGTTTTTAACTATAAGGTTTTTAAAGTGTTCCAGGATGTATTCTTAATGGTTGAAATTAAGGTTCTGGAGCGAGATAAAGATCAATTTGCGAGCGACAACAAAACTTCTACATTAAAATTACTCATAAAAGGTGAAACACATCAGTTTCTTAACGTTCTTCGAAGAATTATTCAGGAAGAGGTTAAAACCCTCGCAATAGAGGATGTTTACGTTATCGAAAATTCTTCTGCCTTGTGGGACGAGTTCATAGCTCATAGACTGGGATTAATAGTATTAAACACGCCTGAAAAGTTGAGTTATGGGGATGAAGTTAAACTAACGTTGGAAAAGGAAGGAAAAGGTTATGTTTACGCTTCCGATATAAAATCTGAAAATAAAGACGTATATCCAGTTTATCCGGAAACGCCAATCGCCTACTTGGGGGAAGGGCAGAGAATCAAGCTAAGCTTGGTTGCAAAGTTTGGAAATGGGAGGGAACACGCTAAGTGGATTCCTGCTCACGTCTATTACTATAGACTTGCGGACGTAAAGATAAAGGGAAAGTTAACTAACGATGACAAAAAGACTCTAGAGGAGCTTGGAGTTAAAGTTGAAAAGAACAAAATAAAGCTACCAAAAGAAAAGGAAAACGATCGAACGCTAATAGATGCTATAGAATCCGCTCTTAAAGATAAAGTGGAGGTAATCCCAAAGGATGAGTTCGTTTTCGTAGTGGAATCCTTTGGACAGTATTCTGCCGAAAAAGTTGTGCTTCTTGGATTGGAGGAGTTGAAAATAAAGCTGAAAAACTTGCTTAACTCGTTAATATAAATATTGAACTTTCCAAGACCCGACGCTAGAAAGATCTTAAAAAATTACTTGAGCTACCTTTCGTATCTATTTTTTAAGAAAGTATTTCTATTTGGGTTTGCTGTGTATTTCGCGGAAAGAATCTCCGTAAACGCTGTATTTACTTTTATTTTGTTTTGTTTCAACTATCTATCGGTTTACTTTGGAAACGACCTAATAGATAGAAGGTTTGATAAGGATAGAAAATTTCTTTTGGACTACAAGCTGCGAATGTCTGAAAGGACGTTGCTTTATCTCTTCATCTCACACTCAATAATACCATTTGCGATTCTATCTGCGATTAATCCGAGAATAGCTATCGTTAGCTTTTTAGCCTCTGCATTTGGCGTCGTAAGAAGTTATTTTAGGAAACCTGCGATCAGAGAATTTACTTTGTTTTTACTGCAAATCATACAACTATTTTTGATGTTCGATATGTTGGGAGCTGTAGACGAATTTGTTGAACATATATTTTTAATAACGTTGTTTTCCTTGATGTACACGGTTTATTATTACTTTCATAAAATTCCTGAGAAGGGGGAAGCGTTGTCGAAAACAATTGCATACATTCTATTGTGTATTATCGTAAATGTGTTTGCACTTGCCGAGGTGGAGGACATAATAACTCTACTATACGCTGTTGGAGTCGTTCCTGGTCTCGTGTACACTCGGAGAATGTTTGTCGGTAGTGATCTTAAAACAGAGAGCTTCAAGAAGACAGTAATAGCATTTCACTTGCTTGGCTTGTTTTCTGGAGCATTGCTCATGGCTCTAGGTTTGCTTCACGCAAAAATATACTTAAATATTTGTAATACGCAGCTCAGCTCCTTATGTTACCTGGTTAACTCATTGAAAGGGCTAACACTAAATTGGTAGTGGGCCCGCCGGGATTCGAACCCGGGGCCTCCGGCTTTCTCAGTGTCAAGAGCCCGACCTTATAAGGCCGGCGCTCTCACCGCTGAGCTACGGGCCCAATTTCTTTTTTAAGGTTGATTAGTTTTTAAATCTATTTCCTTTACTACGAATCTTTTACACAAGCTCCCGCAGCGGTGACAAATTTCTCTGTTAGTAATCCTTTTACAGTTTTCGCAGAAAAAACAATACACCAACGCCTTTTCAATTTGAACGTCTCCTTGAAACTTAATTCCTAGAAAGTAACATAAGTTCTGGATATGAAAGTCGTTCGTACATAACACGCAATCGTCTTTGTGCTCTAAAGCGAGTGCAACGAGCTTTAGATCAGCGTCAGATAAGTAACCAAGAACTCCAATCTCTTCAGCCACCTTTTTAACCTTATCGAGGAACTCTCTTTTGACTGAAATGGTTTTTACATTTCCAAGCGCCTTTGCAAACCCCTCGCTCCTCGCTTCTTCAAGAATTTCCTTAACAGTGTATCCATCCTCGTAGGGATGCTTTTTTAGGTAGGAAAGATCTAGTATTTTCATTTTTAATAAGGGTAGGAACGTTTTTTAGGAGCCGGGTCTTGGGCCCGGGGGGATTCGAACCCCCGTCATCGGGTCTGGAGCCCGACAGCCTGCCGCTAGCCGACGGGCCCTAAAGCCCGCGAGTCATCTATGTTATAAATAGTTTTGTGCAAAGTTTATAATGATGACGCAAGGCATTGCTGATACAAAATGATGTATTATTCCCGCGACTGAGACAAATGTAACTAGAATTCTTCTTCAACCTCGAGGTATCCATTTCTCCTCAACCATTCAACCTCGGTTGGGAGGTAAATATAGATTATGTCTCCCTTTTTGTCTCCTTCAATTTCCCAAGGATCTACGATTACGTAATCTCCCTTTCTAAGCCAAATTCTTCGGGAAATCTTCTTGGGAACTCGACAAATTCTTACTTTACCGTCCAGACACCTAACCTTAGCGTGAGCCCATCCAACGAGCTCCTCGATTATACCAATAACCTGCCTTCCTTTTGGGAGAGGAACTTTACCCTCCTTTTCTTCAGATTTCTTACCCATTTAGGGTAAGGATGTTAAAAAATAAATGTTAATTGGGTGTTTACTCTTCTTCCTCTAGAAATTCTTCCTCCTCTTCGAAAAGTTCTTCTTCTTCCTCGAAGAACTCCTCTTCAAATTCTTCCTCCTCGTCAAAAACGAATTCGTCTTCGAATTCGTCTTCCTCTTGGAGTCTCAAGATGAGCTCGTCAACAGTCATATCCATCTATCAACAGATATTTTTAAAAAAGTTTCGCAGGGAGTTCACAACCTCACTGCGACCGTGACTTTATAAACTTTTTTTGAGGAAATTTTGTCGTATGTCACCAGCTTCCTCGAGATCTTTATCGAACTCGAGATCGCTCGAAGGTATTTTAGGAGCTTCTTGAACTCGAGGCGGTTGAGTTTGAAGTACAGATCAATGCCTTCGGGAAGCAACTTACAATTTACTGGAAAAAATCGATTTGAAAGTTCTTTTGCGATTTGCTCTACCTTTGTTTTTTCTCCACGGAGCTGGATCTTGTAGTTATACGATCTAGGGTTAAGATATCTCTTACATTCGTTGCAGATAAATTGTTTCTCGGAGAATTCTATTTGTATCACGACGTTGTCTGATAGAACTTCTATGTGAGTTTCGCATACTTTAACATCCCCACCAAACTCTTCCTTTATTTTGTTTATTAGATCATCACGCGTATAAATCTTGTTTTCATATAGAACTCTTCCGCAGATCGAGCAAACCTTGACATTTCGCCTCTTTTTTATGAACTTCCTCGAAACCTCTCGGTAACACTCTTCGCATAAGCCATTACGGAGCTTTTTTGCTTCTTTTCCACACCTAGCGCATATTCTCCTGTACATTGAAGATTAAGAGAATCGGAACTCCTTCAATGATTTTAGCTCTTTTTGCATCTTCTTCCGAGATTACATCCAATTTTATCAGGAGTTCGATAGATCTCCTGCCGACCGCGTGAATGCTAATGGCATTTTCAAACAGGTTTTTAGAGATTTCTTCGGAGCTAACTTCTTTTCCCTCGTAAAACTTTCCGATTTCGTATTTGATTTCTTCAGATTCTAGAACCTTTCCGCAAAGCTCAGCATCGCAAATGGTAATTATCTTTCCGTTTAGAGCTGGATATTCATTGATTAAAAATTTCATAACTTATAAAGCACGGGCGATTCAGCTCCGCAAGCCATGCACTTTATGTAAAGAATTCTGTCGCGTTTTTCGAGAACTGTATCTGGCTTGCCACAAACGGGGCAGATCACGAATTCTCTTGCGAACCTCTCCATCTTATTCTTTACACTTTCCAAGGACACCTTCTTTAATATTACAATAGCGTTCCCCTCGACTCTTGTTGGTGAATTAAACTCGACCTGGAGGAACTTCGCAAGCAAGTTCAAGTCTCTATTGAAGACTGAAGAAAATTCTCTGGCGTTAAGTATTATAGTCCAGTTTTTTTGGTAGTTGATTCTTGGAAGAGGGATTTCGAGTTGATCCCTCGCTGAAGTGGTTGTTACTTTGTTTTTTAGTAGCTCGTAAGCTTCCTCCAGCATTTCAAGATAAGACTTCATTGGAACTGTGTTTATTTTAAGATTTTAAGCTTTCCGAGAGAAGCTTCGTAGATCTCTCCGAGAGCCAGGAGCTCTTCAACAATCTCCTCGACTTTTTCGAGTTCGATCGCCAAGTGTTCTGATAATTCTTTAGTGGTCACTCCATCTCCCTTATCTAATTCTTCTATAGCCTTGAGAATTAGAGATCTTAAGTCTTTTTTAGTAGGAGATTTTGGAACTTGCTCTGGGATTTGTTTCTGTTCCTCTCTCTTTTCTTTTTGTTCCTCTGGTTCGCGTTTGGGCTTTGACCTTCTCTTGTAGAGTTCGACGTGCCTTTTTCTCCAAAAAACTTCTTCTTCTGGGGAGATTTCCACCATCCTATCCGGAGCTATGTAGATGGTGTCTTTGAATGTTCTAACTCTTCCGAGAACGAGGATCGTTGAAAACTCCTTAAGTTCGAGCTTTTCAAAAGAACGAACCGTAACTTTTCCAAAGGGATCTAGAACTATTAAATCGTTGTACTTTGGTTTCTTGACCAGCTTGACGACCTTTCCGATTATGCAAACTCTTTTGTTGATGTAATTGCTTACATCCCTGGAGAAGATTGGTGTGTACATCATCCCGCGATCTTATAATGTCCTTGCTTGCACTCGTAGATCTCTCCCTCCCGTAGCAATTTTTCTATGGTTTCCCTTACTTTATCTTCCTCGATTTTTTGCTCCTTCGCTGCGTTAATTATCTCTTCGAGTGGAACCCCATCTGGAAAGTCCTTCTGGAGATTCTTGATAATGTCGTAGATCTTTGAAAGCCTGGAGCGTTGCGTTGATGAAATGCCGACAGTTAGGATATCTATGTCTAGAGTCTGGGTCTCTGGGTTAATTCCGACTTCCTTTAAACTCTTCATCAAAAGCGATTTGGCGACCTCCACATCCTCTTCCGTTACCTTCTTCGATAGCCTAGCTCGAGCAGACGCTTCTGCTAGACGAATTATAGACTCTAGTTGCCTAGCGGTGATTGGGATGGTTTGTTGATCTTTTGAAGCTTTTCTCAGGGTTAGATAAAACTGCATAACCTTTTCCTTCGCAGACTCCGTCCATTCTGGGTTAATCTTCTTAGCGTAGATGATGTACTTTCTGAAGAGTTCTGGAGGGATTATGCTCTCCTTAGCTTCGGTCAACCCCCTAACGACTCCCTCCGCGACCATTTTATCGATGTCCTCATCAGGTTCGTCTCTGAGAACGAAAATCAAGTCAAAACGATTAATGATTGTTGGGGGCAGGTCGATTTGATCTACGACGCTTTTCATCTTATCCCACCGTCCAAACTTAGGATTCGCAGCAGCTAGAACAGCTACTTCGCTCTTGAGCGTCGCATGAATGTTCGCTTTGTTTACCGTAATTGTTTGCTGTTCTAGGGCTTCGTGAAGCGCGAGCATGTCTTCTTTATCTACCTTATCGAGCTCGTCGATGCAGTTGTGGACTATCACGTCGTTCGCCAGAAAGTTTCGATAACCCGGGACGCACAGGTCGTAAACGTATCCCTCGTAAGGAATTTCACTCACATCAATTACTCTAGCTCGCGTCTTGCCAACGAGAACATCCCCTTCTTTTACTTTTTTAGCTGGAACCCATTCTTCGTCGTCCAAAAGAATTAAGTGATCTGGCGTCGCAAGGAGTTCTTTAGAGTCGTATGCGATTTTTATTAGAATTCCCTCGTACCACCTTCTTGCGACTAAGAGCGCTTTCTCTTTAACTAACTTCTTAAACGTTAGGCTGTACGAGGTTGTTAATTGATTTATTGGAGAGACTTCCACTTCTTTTCCGTTCTTCAACTTGAGGGTTATGTGGTTCTTGAATAAAGACGAAATTTTTACTGGTCGATCGTTGATGAGAACTTCCGTATCGGGGTGGAGGCACACTATTCCTCCCGAAGCTAGGACGAGCGCTCCCGCCTCCAAAGCCCATCCTCCCTTTAGGAACTCGTCTCTTCTCACGTTTGCCGTAATTCCTACTGCCGAGGCGGTTACTCCGGAAACGAAGCGAGACTTCGGCGCTATTTTGTTGACGAACTGAAGAATTTGGGACTTGGCAACTCCAGGATCTCCGATTAACAGGATGTGAATGTCTCCTCGAACCTTGGTTCCGTCCGACCTCACTTTCTTGACCCCCCCGACGAGTTGGAGGACTATGGCTTTTTTTATCGGATCGTATTGTTTTCCGTAAACGTTCGGGGCGATGGAGGATGCCAGGGTCGAAAGAGTATCTCCAGACTTCGCTATTTCCTTGATTTTTATCACATCCTCTTCAGATATCTTCACATCCTCAATATCCTTTTCCACAGGTTCAATGTACAATGTGTTAATCATCAGATCCAAGACTGCTTGGGACTTGGATGTTTGGGAGGCTTCCACAATTCCAACAATCTTCACCCTGGTTCCCGGGATGGTTCTTCTCTCCATCTTCGGTTCGCAGAGATCTTCCGTCAGGAAAACGATCATTTGCGCTGGTTGTTCTCCTCTTTCTATTTGATCTGGGGTCTCCTCGACAAGTAGCCTTTGAATGTCGATTATTCGCTTGTCCACTTCTATGAACTTTCCTTCAGATCTTCCACAAACTTCACATACCTTTGGCTTCTCGATTTTGAACTTGACGAACCTTTCCTTTACTTTACCCTCGCCATTTCCTAAAAGGTTCAACCAGAATTCCCTGCCGCAATCTGTGTGATAGTACTTTACCGCGACTACAACAGGTCTTACTTCCGTTGAAACCTTGATTACACCTTCTGTCTCAACGAGTTTTCCGATGTGTTCGGAGCGGATGTCCCTGATGCGTATTTTCCTGTCTTCTGGAAGATCCTTAATTCTTACTCGAAGTTCCACGCCCAGCTTTTGCTTTAAAAATTCCTCGATGACTTTCAACGTTTTTTTCGGATTGTCGAGAACTTCTTCAGCTAATTCGATGTCGACCGTCGCGAGCGCCTTGTGCGGGATAACCACCGAATTTCTCCCCTCCTTTAGAGCTTCCGAGATGTTTTCTTTGATGATTGAGTATAACTCGTTGAGTTTCTTGAGTAGCTTATCGTTTTGGTCATCCATAATACTCTAAAGGCTTGGAAAACTTAAAAGTGGTGAAAAATGTTAAGAAGAAAGCTTTTCTTCGATTCGGATTAGTTCGTTGAGCTTCGCTATTCTCTCGCCGTTTACGATGCCAAACTTTACGATTGGTGTCTCCAGACCAACTGCCAGGTGGGCTAAAATGTTGCTTTCGGTTTCTCCAGATCTATGAGAAAGAACTGGGATTACGCCGTGCTTTTTGCACAGTTCTACCGCCTTAACCGTTTGAACAAGCGATCCAACTTGGTTCGGCTTTATTATCACCGCGTTGACGGATCGCTTTTTTATGGCTTCCTCGATCCTCTCCGGATTCGTCACCGTTAGATCGTCCCCGACGATGAGTCTGCTCGTTCTCCTGTTGAGGTCCGCGAAACCTTCAAAGTCTTCCTCGTTAAGCGGATCTTCGATGTAGTAAATATCGAACGCGTCAGCTAGCTCGAGAACCTTCTCTATTTGTTCTTCCCTGGTCAGCTCCCAGCCTTCTTTCCTGTATATGTACTTTTCTCCATCGAAGAGCTGGGAAGCTGCTATGTCCACCCCGAGGTCGACTTCGACGCCCTCCTCAGATTTGATCCGGTCTCTAACCTCGTTGAGGAGAGCCAGCGTTTCCTCTGTTCTCAGCGTGGTGACCCAAGCTCCTTCGTCGTTTTTAGCTCCAAGAAATCCCCTGTCAATAATCGAAAGCTTTTCTTGGAGAACTTTATGAATTAAAGAGTTTATGAAGATTCCGAGGGAAACCGATTTCGTTTTTGGGAGGACGAGAAACTCCTGGATATCCGAACCTTTCCACTTAGCATGAGCTCCGCCTCCAACGACGTTCGAAAGCGGTCTTATATCCAGCTTTGGGTTCTTGTTGAAGAAAGCGTAGACCGGTAGTCCAACGTAGTCGGACCAAGCTCTCAGAATTGCGTATTCGGTAGCGATTAGCGTATTAGCTCCGTACTTATCGAAACCTCCCATTCGAAAAAAGTAATCCTCTAGATCTTCCAGATCGCTAAGCGTTTGAATGTCGAACGTCTTCAAAACATCGCGAGATCCTCGTTAAACCTCTTTACTGCTAGAACGGGATCTAGATACTTTGCCTCGTGCGTACCTGCACTCGCTCCCTGAGGTGCAGCCTCGCTGAACCCGTTTATCTCTACCTCTATCGTTGGATCTCCTCTCGAGTTTAGAACCAGCCTAGCCCTCGCTTCCTTTATCCTCATTTCCTCAGAATGACCAACGGAAGCTTACCTTCTTCGAACTCCTTCCTAGCGATTTCGACGGGATCGTACTTGATTTTTTCAAGGAAGTCTTTCGAGAGTTTCACGAAAACTGGAGCCCCCATCGCGATTTGAATAGCCCTCGCGGCAATTAATCTGGCGAGTTCGAAGCGGGAAAGCGTTTTTTGATAGTCTTTCATTTTATTGAGTTTAAAAGAAGTTTTTTAACCTTTTTATGGAGTGCTTGTGCAGAGTCAATCACTGTTAGAAAGTCCTCCTGGGAGATCGTTCCAGCCTTTCTGGTTTGCAATCCGTGAATAGCATGATCGGAGAGACCTACGTGAATTAAAAGCTCTGCAGACTCTTCTTCCAGCTTAATCGGATCGAGGATGTACTTTCCTCCAACTTTTGCGAAGGAGATCAGGGTAGGTAGCCTATCCAGGTCTAGGGGTAGTGCCTTGTCGGTTTTTACCTTCGGATCAACTGCATAACCTTCTCCAACCTTTTTAAGCTCTGGAAACCTGGTAGTTAAGAGAGCTCCGAGCGTTGCTAACATGCTAGCATCAACGATGTTCCCGTCGTCGTTTATAACATAAATGTCTATGAACGCTAGCCAGACGTACTTTCCTTCCTCTATAACCATTTCATTTAGCTTGATGAAACCAGATTCTCTTAGAGTTTTATCCACGATTCTTGCGATCTCGATAGCCTCTGAGCTGGGGGGACCGGGTTCTACCGTTGGAAAGGAAGACGGAAGGAACTCGAGAGAAACTATGAATATTCCCTTATCGGGAGTGTCTGGAAACGGCTCGTCAACCTCCAGCTTCACTCCGGCTAGAACCTTAGTGTCTCCTAGCTCGACGTAGCAAGAACCTTCCGCGTTTTTTATGTAGTTCGGAACTATCTTGATTTTTCTGTATTCATCCAACTTTCTTCCGTCGAACCTATCTCCTTTTTCCACGAGCGAGGCGATGTACTTTGAAGTATGCTCGAACGTTCCCTGATCGATCATCTATAGTTATTTGAACTAAGTTTAAATACTATGATGTTATCGTCTCTTCGCACAGCTCCTTCGCCACTTCGCGAGCTTTCTCGAAAAGTCTCTTGGTTATGTTTCCCCTTTCGTAGAACTCCTTCAGTTCGTCTAGATCGAGAACCTTCACGGAGTCTGTCTTGACAACATCCACGGCTAGGTCGATGTATTGGATTTTCTTGTGGGTTATCTCGAGGGGGGTGTTGATGTTGAAGTAAACTCCCTTCAGGTTTCTATTCTTGTCGTAGTATCTTATCGGGAAGAACCAGGAGCCTTCAACGTACTTGGTCTTTATGAAGTCTCCCGGTTCGATTGGTTTTTCCAACCCGTCGTAAGTTCTTCCGGGCTTTGGAACTCTTATCGTCTCGAGAACTAGTTTATCTTCCTCGATTTTTACATTCTCCACCACCTCGACCTTGGAGAACCAGGTTCCGTCGAGCCTTCTGTGAAACCTCTTGATCACTCCTCTGTCTACGAGCTTTTTTACTATCAGTCTCTTGATGGCTCGGCGTATCTTGAGTTCCTCCACCTCCTCGAGGAGGATCTCGGAGAAGTCTACTAGCGTCGAGAGATCCCTTCTCAGGGTGTGGTGGCTCTCGATTGTAGGAACGACCTGCTTTCTTAACCGATCGAGGAGCTTCTTTGACTCTCCTCCGAGGATTACGTACCACAGGTTTTCAGATTTCCTCAGGTACAGGGAATCCCAGAGGTGTTCCTTCAGAAAGTTGATAACTTCCTCGACTCCTTCTCCGAGGACGGAGATTCCCGATCTGTCCTTGAGGTCTCTTATCGATACATCTGGTTGTCCATCGCTCGCGATTCCGAACCTTTTCTTCTGGACGTCTGACAGGTTGGTTAGCTCGAAGCCGTGATCCAGAAACAACTTTATCAGTCCCGTCGAATAAATGCCCTTGATGGTTACTTTCATGTAAAAAGCTTGGGGTTTGGGGTTTTATATAAAAATGTGTTTGGGAAAATAAAAAATCTAGGAAAAAGCCTTTATTGGAGCTTCTGGGCTGTTGGTGTTTCTACCGTACCGCCGACCTTAACTGCTGTGGCGTTTGTGAACTCGGAGGCGTCCCTGTTTTCTGTCAAGTATAGTGCGAATTCTCTGGCTGCCATTCTCGTTGAATCTGCGCTGTCTCCCATGATTAATACGGCGACGTTTCCTCCCATCTCAGCAGCTTTGATGAGTCCTCCCGTTAGACCGCTGACTCTTGTACCGTAGGATACTCCTAGGAAGTCTGCGGTAACCTTGTTTACGTCAGGTCCTCCTATAGATATTAGCTTGTTGTCAGATGGAGTTACTTGTGTGTCTAGGACGGCTACGCTCGTTACTATTGGCTGTACCGTGGCTTCTGTGTAGTTCTTTGGAACTCCCTTTATGTCCGCGACCTTCCATCCGTCTATCTCGTCACCAAGTCCTATTTCTTTGGTTTCTGTGGTGGTCTTGACCTCTCCTGTTGGAGCTAGTTTAATGTCATACCATACCTTCTCATCTGGATAATAGATTCTTAGGTAATAATCCTCTCCTGTCTTATATTCTACGTAGTCTCCATATGCGTCTAATAGCTTATAGTCGTTGTTGTCAGAGGCTAGGATCCCCCCAATACCAGTTCCTCCAGAGTTTTCATCTAATTGGTCATTTGCATCAATACCCTCTACATAGTTTAAT
>CAYXSZ010000005.1:0-2914 GCA_964468425.1 Candidatus Woesearchaeota archaeon
CTTCAAATATATGCTCCCAAAAATTTTGTTTCCGGGATGGAAAAGAGTTGGAAAAAATCCAACCAACCTCGAATTTGATAATAAAATAAAAGTTTATGAAATTTTAGATTGGTATAATCCCCTAACTTGGTTAAAAGCTTATCATATTTCAAAAAAAAGTGATATCATAATATTACAGTGGTGGACAGCGAGTGTTGCGCACATGTATTTAATGATCGAACTTTTAAATAAGATATCAAAGAGTATTCCAATAATCATAGAGTTTCACGAAGTTGTTGATCCTCTTGAAAGCTCAATTTTACCTATAAAAATTTACTCGCGGGTAATGGGAAAGATTATAAGAAAACTTGCAAGTTATTATGTAGTTCATTCTAGAACTGATAAAGTGTTAGTAAGTAAGGTATATAAAATTCCAACTGAAAAAATATTGATAGTTCCTCATGGAATTTATGATCATTATCCAAAATTAGATAAGGAGATTGCTAAGGAAAAATTAAACATTAAGGAGGATTTTGTGGTACTCTTCTTCGGTTTACTTAGACCTTACAAGGGAGTAAAGTATTTAATAAGAGCTTTTGAACAACTTCCCAAAGAAATTATGAAAAACTCGAGATTATTGATTGTTGGAGAAATTTGGGAAGATAGGGAATCTTTAGAAATCGCTAAGAATTCAAAATATAAAGAGAAAATAACGATTGTGGACAAATATGTTTCAGATGATGAAGTACCCTTGTATTTCTCTGCGAGTAGTGTGTTAGTTTTACCCTACATTAGGGCTTCGCAAAGTGGTGTAGCACATATTGCAATGGCTTTTGGTTTACCAATTATAGCATCATACGTAGGAGGATTAAAAGAGTCTTTGTCTAAATATGATGGAACTATTTTTATAAAGCCTAAAGATATCAATGCCTTAACAAAAGCTTTAATTAAAGTTTATAAACAAAAAAATAAAGTGTATAAAGCTCCAAGTGAGTTACAGTGGAAAAATATATCCAAAAAATGGATGAGCATCATCAATGAATTAACCACTTGACATACACCCAACAAAGCTTTCCAATTGTTAAAAAGCTCCATTATTTTTCTTAAAGTTGTGTGGCGGAATTCTATTGTGATTTGCCCGATATCATTTATATCAAAAGCTGCAACAAGCGAAATAGAGAATGAATATTGGTTCCAGATTGTTAAAAGATAGCAAAGTAAAACGGCGCTAGGGTAAAAATCCTCGGTGTGGTTTCAAAGCTTTTAGGAAAAGAGTAGCTTTAGATCTTTTAAATTAGAGATACTTATTGGTTTAGGGATATAGAAGTTTTAGTTATAGCTCAGAGAAAAGGTTGTAAGATTAAAGAGCCTCCTGTACGCCAGACTGAGAGTAAATTTACTAAAGTAAAGCCAAATTAGGTTTTTCTTCTGTAAATAATCACCCTAGATTTGTCAGGTAATTCGTATTCTGCGATTTTAACGTAGTGCATTTTCTCGCGTTCATCGAAGAACTTAACAGCCCTGTCAACAACAAATTTCTGGGGAGTTTTGTACGCTCCGGTTTTGTAAACTACATAATCGAACGTGGAGTACAACATACGCATTTGCGTATCGTTGAAATACATTATCCCCGATACGTCCTCGATGTTCAGAACAACGAATGGGTATTCGTTCTTGAGCGCGTAGTACTGCAAAGTTCTTCCGTTGATATACGGGCAGGGTTGAAGCTCCGCGATAATAATTTTCCCATCGTTGTATACAAGCACAGGATTATTTACAACATCTTTTGCAATAGCTAAAATTATATCATTCGCGTGCCAGTTTTGATGCAGAGGTTTTGGAACTGCGAAAACGCACGAAATTAGCGAAACTGCAACTACACCCCAGCTCAAAGCTTTTCGCGTTTTAACACCAAGTTTTAGTTTTGAAAGAGTATAAGCAAACAAAATAACTATCGCGGGATAAACTGGCAAAATATCTGAGCCTTTCTTATTTCTCAAAGTAAATGTTAAAATAAACAGCGATGCAAAGATCCAGATCAAAATTACAACCAGTTTATCATCAAACTTTTCCTTTTTATAAACAAAGAATAATAAGAAAATGGAAGCGACTAAAATCGAGTAATCCACAATAGCTTGCACTAGTAGTATGCTCGGATAAAAGGCTACAGAAGGCAACGACAAAAGATTTAGGTTGTCACTGACCTCTACTCCGGAATAAAACAAACTGGCAATTACGGTTTGCAAATTAATTAGATACCAAGGTAAAGCTACAATCAAAAAGGCTACAAATGCGTAAGCAACGTTTTTAGATAGGATCTTCAAGTTTTCCTTATTTTTATAGCTCTTCTTTAGATAAATAGCGAGTAGATATAACGCGGGAGGTAATATAAATACAAAAGCGATCCATTTAGTCAAAGCAGCCAAACCAAAAGTTAATCCAAATAAAACTGTGTTTCTTTTATCTGTAAATCGTTTGGATTTGAGTAGAAAATAAATTGAAAGAGTCACGAGCGAAGCTAAGGGTAGATCCGGCATAAAGTGTAGTTCCAGCTGTAAAATCGGAGGAGTTAGACCAGCTAAAAACGATGCGATTAAAGAGAGCTCCCTATCCTGGGTTAACTCCCGAACTACGAGATACGCTGCCGTAACTAATATAAAATAATAAACGAAGTTTACTAAGACTGCGCCGTCTTCATTATGAAATATTGCGAAAAAAGGAACTGCAGATATGGTATAAAATGGAGGATGTTGTTTGTCAATTGTCAGCCAGGCAAGAGGATAGAAGTTGCCAGAAGTCAAAAGATAGTAATAAATAATAGTGCTAGTTAGATATGTTGCTGGATCCTGCGTTGGCGGGAGAGTATCTGTATATCTCCAACAAGATAAGAATGTGAGATTTGCCATAAGAAACAGAAACAATGCCAAACGTATCC
>CAYXSZ010000006.1:0-6199 GCA_964468425.1 Candidatus Woesearchaeota archaeon
TGCTATTCAGCTGAGAAGGTTAGGATCGGGTTTTTACAGCTTCAAAGGGTTGCGAAAGCATACTCACCTCCCTCTATTATACAATAGTATTTAAAACTTTATATGCATTGTAATCGGATGAATATAAATAACTCAAAGATCTTCAAAGATGGGGTATTTCAAGGGGTTGTATTTGCATTTTGTGATAGAAATAGAATTCCTTATTTGATTGAATATCGGCAGTTTCCCGACTATATATACTTGATACTGACTGCCAAGCACTTTCAAGATGGAAAATATCGTGTATTTAAATCTAAGACACGGAATTTGTCAGAAATAAGCAAGGTTTTAGATGAAATATTAAATAAGGGAAACATTCCTTACGTTTTGATAGTAGCTCGGGACGAAGAGCTGATTGAATACTGTCTAAGCGATATAGTTCCGTTCGAAAAGGAAACAAGAGGAATTTTTACTGGAACCTATCGCGACTTGAAAACTTTCTCGAGAGAAGTTTTGGAGAAGTTTGCGGAGTTATATAGGAGTACAATGAATTATTATAACCAGCTGTATAATTTGTTTAAAAGGAATCCTAATCAAAGCGTTTTTGATTGTATAGCAAACTGTACGCTTATGTCTAAGGATTGTATATTGAGTGATACATTTATTGAGATTTTTAGATACAGACAAGCTGAAATCAACAATTACTTTAAGTAGCTAAAAAGAAACGAATTTTAACATTCGAGTAAGTGCTGTAGAAGATTTATGCTTTGTATCTAAGAAATGCTTTACTAGAGTCACATCAGTTTTTGATAGTATACATTAACTTCGCGAGCGATCCACTTCCTAGAATCGTTCTTGAGGGTGTATAAAATCCTTTACTCAAAATGTCGGATAATTTAGATTATCCGACACTTTAAACCTGCTTGTGATGTAATTGTAATATTCGTCAAAGAAGTGACCTTGTGCAACCTAGACTAAACCAATCACAATTTAGGATATAATTCAAATCTGGGGTAGGTGTGCGTGCGGGTTTGCTTGCTAAAAATAATTGTCATTTAGAGATATTCTACGAAAGTTTCTATAGGAACTGCCCCTTCAATTTCGTTTTTCTCAGAATCTTTGATTATAACTGTTTTTGGGACTGCTCTGACGTTGTATCTTTCAGAAAGCTCTGGAAATTCGAGAGCGTTGATGATAAAACTCTTTAAATTTGGATTAACATACGATGCCTTGCGTACGACGCTAGACATTTTAGGACAGAACGGGCACATCGGCGTGAAGAACACTAGAACTTGACTAGCTTTCGTTTTTGCAACCTTTTTCGCAAAATTTAAGGGAACATCGTATTTGTTGGTCGAGACGAAGATTATGTCATCTAAAAGGGTAGTAAATTCGTATCCTGCTGGAATTCCGTAGTAAATCAGGTTAGGTTTATCCTCAAAGAGTATAATCGGTCCTTTTTTGTTATCTAAACCTTCAGGAGCGTCTAGATTACCTACCTCGCTTATATCTATGAATTTCACGAAAATCCTGTTATCTATTCTTGAAAGCTCATTTAGGAGATCCTTTAGAATTTTGCTCTGTTCTTGGGCGTTTTTTTCATCTAAAATAGCCTTTATCCTAACAGAGCCTTCCAACTTTTCAGAAAACAGCTTTTTTATAATCTCTTTGTCATCCTCTGAAATCAGTGCCATAAAGTTTTTTGTTCGCAAACTTTATATAAGGACTCTTGAAAAATAAAAAGGGGTTTGAAGGTTTTTAAAGCACTTTCGAGCGAGACTCGCTACGAGATTGTAAAGTATTTATTAGATCACAAAGATTGCATAAAGCATTTGTCTGAAGAACTTGGAAAAGACTTTTTAGTTTTGTATAGGCATCTCAAAATCTTAGAAGACGCTGGAATTGTTGAGTTGAAAAAGAGATTTGGTAAAACAATTATTTGTCTTCGTAATCGCAAGCTCGTCGAAAAGTTAATGGAGATCTCGGATCAAATCGAAAAGAACTTAAATCTCAACGCGAAAGAGTAATATTTTATGAAGTTTGGAAGCAGCTTCTGGATACGTCCTGGACAAGATTCAGTTGAAGTAGATATATACGCTCGAAACCTGGGATTCATAGGAACTCCCGGAGTGTTTAGGCTTGGATCTTCTATTTGTTTTGTCGTGTCCAAAACCACTTCTCAATCGTTTTTAGATTTTATAAAAGTTGAAATTGGGCTCGGTAATGGAAATCTGGATGGGATTTTATTTGGAGGGAAAGTTACAGAGCCCCAAGTTCTTGGAGGTGTTATTAAAGACTCTTCAGATCGCAAACTCGAAGGGCTTTCTCTCAACCTACTTGCAGTCCCTGAGGTATTTGAAAGGAGAATTTCAGATGCTTATCAAACAGTCTGGTTGATAGACAACTACTCCGCAATTTTGTCGAGGGAATTAACGATTTTCTCGATAAATGAAGGGACTGTAGCATCATTTAAGGTTTATTACTCCTATCTTGTAAAGATTAGTAAAAGCTTGCTTGAGTATATAAAATCCGAGGCAAGCGTAGAGATAATACACGAATACTGTTAGCTCCAATGAGCGCGCTCGTTGTTTCTCGAGCTCCTATGAGATGGTTGCTCGGACAAGGAATCTTTAACGAATCTTTGACAAAAGTGTTGTGGTAAACGGTGTTTATTTCAGAGGCAAGAGCACACCAAACTCAGTTTAACTTTTCAAAATTTTTGACTCTGTTTAAATTTCCAGAGCTAGGTGCATAAACGCAATATTTCGTCTAAAGATTTGCTTATTACGCTTAAAAATTTTTCATCGTCGAATCCGTTAAAGTTATGATCGCATCCGGGAAGCAATTTAAGACTTACGTATTTCAGATTTCCTTTTAATTTTTCGTAAGCGTCTATTGTTCCTCTAACGTCACAAATTTCGTCTCTCGTCCCGTGAACAAGAATTATACAACTATTCTTTGGAATGTTTTTAAGGTATCTGGAAGTTTCAAGCACGCCTGCGATCAGAGAAATGGCAGAGCTAACTTTATACAGGGGAGACGCTAATGCGTATGTGTTGAGCCCTTCGGGGAGCTTGAGATCTATTCGATCAATGAGCTCGTCAAGTCGAACGTATTGATTCGGAAAAAGAAGCGTTTTAAACGTGTAATAGAGAAGCTTAAGATTTAAGTAAATGTCTTTTTTCCTCACCAGCCTAAAAGGAGGTGACAGTGCGATGGCACAAACAGATTCTCGTAGCTTTGCGGCGTAGTAAAAAATTATAGAACTACCCATGCTGTGAGTTATGAATATAAGCGGTACGTTAGGATATCTCTCGCGTAAGATATATTTAGCAGCGTATATCGCTTTTACGCTAAGATTGTAGTTAAAAACTCCTTTTGGCTCGCTTCTTCCATGTCCTGGCAAATCGATTGAGTAAAGTATGACGTTATTCTTTGAAATGCTCTTCACGAAGTTGGGGAGTCTCTCTCCGCTACCCCCCACTCCATGAATATACAAGCAAACGGCTTTTGGATCTTTCAATTCACCGTACTTGTGAACATAAATTAAGTGGCTGTCTATCTTTACTACGAAGCAACATTCATCTTCTTCGACGATTTGAACTTCGTGAATGAGTTTGTCAAGAGTGTGTTTTTTGAACAGCTTCGTAAAAGACCTGCTCGGGAGTAGTTTTCTCAAGGGCATCGCAGAACTTTATATAAAACTCATAACAATCGCTGTGATGACTAAAAGTACTATGCTGTGCGTAATTCCTGAAATACATTTTCCAGTTGAAACCTTTCCAATGACGATTCCCGTGAAGAGAGCGTTTAAGATTGCAAGAATAAACGCAACGTTCTTGAAAGCTGCAAGAATTTGCGGATTAATTTCCTTCGTGAAGAATTTATTGATAAAGAAGGTTACAAGGACGATCGTTAGAAGTAATCCGAAGAAAACTCCATAGTAAACGAACATAAAGTTCTTTAGATGCGAAATCCTTTCTCTTTTAATCTCCATCAACTCTTCAAGACTTTTTGATAAATTTTGAAGGAGACCCTTCATATCTCCTCCATACTTTTCAGCTTCAATAATTGAAAAAATAGTCTTTTTTACTTTGTCAGATTTTACTCTGTTTGCCATACGCTCGAAGGCTTCTACGAATGTTAATCCAAACTCCATCTCCGATATCATTTTCCGAATTTCATAATTGAGCTTTTTTCCATAGTTATTTTCCTTTACGGATCGAAGCGCAACAGGAATTGGTTGTCCTATTTCCAAATACTGAGCCAAGTCTCTTAAGAAAATTGGGAAGTTGTATTCAAGCTCCTCTTCTTCCAGATATTCTTTTACACGTTTAACGAAATATGGTATAAAGATTAAAACGTATACAATTACCTGTGTAAATACTGGAACGTGAAATAGATTTAGTACAATCGCAGAAAGCGCTAAAGCTATTACGAGACAAATCTCACTTATTCTGGGTTCCATTGAAAAAATTAATGGTTAGGCTATATAATTTTTTTCCTGATACCTTCTAAAATCAGCTTTTTCTCTGCTCTGAATACCGTTTCTCTAATAAGTTCTATCGCGTCGGGATTCACAGAAATGGAGTCAATTCCATACCTAACAAGCTTTTCAGCGTATTCTGGATCAGATCCTGCCTGTCCACAAATCGAAGTATATACATTATGTTTCTTAGCGATTCTTATAACTCTTCTAATTTGTTTTAGAACTGCTGGGTGTTTTTCTGAGTGTATTTTTTGAACTATTTCATTATTTCTATCAACTCCTAAAGTTAGCTGGGTTAAATCGTTTGTTCCAAATGAAATGAACTTGATTCTTGTTCTTCTAATGATGTCTTCTATCGTCAGAGCGGCGGCTGGAGTTTCCACCATTACCCCTATCTTAGCATCTTTGTTTGGAGATATTCCTGTTCTTTTAACATATTTTATAGCTCTTTTTACTTCTTTCCAGCTAACTACAAAGGGAAACATTATCCAAACGTTCTTGAAGCCATAGTCTTTTATTAATTGTTCGTATGCTTGTAGTTCTGCCTCAAAAAGTTCTGGTTGGTCTAAGGATCTCCTAATTCCGTGCCAACCAAGCATAGGGTTTGCTTCTTTTGGATCATTTTCCCCTCCTTCAAGGTTTCTATATTCATCAGTACGCATATCCAGAGTTCTAATTATAACTGGTTTTGGATCCATCAGGCTTAGAATCTCCCTTAGCTTTTCTACGAGAAAATCAGTGTATTCTTCAAGCTTTTTGTTGTTTAAAAACCATACAGGATGTTTGCCTCCTTGCGCGATTAAAAACTCTAATCTGAGCAATCCGATTCCATCTACGAGATGTCCATACTTCTTAACTACACCAGAATGTGTAGCAATTAGCATGATTTTCGTAGCCGTTATTGGTTTGAAGCTAGTCAATCTAGTACTTTCTAAAACTTCTCTTTTATCCTCTTCAATTTCGATAGAACCTTCGTAAACAACTCCGTGCGAACCGTCAACGGTAATAATCATACCGTCTTTTAAGATCCTCGTGGCTTCACCAGTTCCAACTACACAAGGTTTTCCGAGTTCTCTCGAAACTATAGCAGCGTGACAGTTTGCTCCTCCTTCGTCAGTTACTATTGCAGAAGATTTAGCCATCAAAGGCTCGAAATCTGGATTTGTCATCTTAGCTACCAGTACTTCGCCTTCCTGAAACTTATCAAAGTCCTCTGGACCGAGAACCAACCGCGCTTTCCCAGTTCCTACACCCGGGCTCGCGGGAATTCCTTTTAGTAAAACTTTTCCTTTAATTTCTTTCTTTTCTGGAGAAACTGTCTTTCCTACAGTTGTAATAGCTCTAGTTTGAACGATATAAATTCCAGTATCGTCTATAGCAAACTCTATATCTTGGGGTTTTCCGTAATGTTTTTCTAATCTTATTGCAAGACTCGCAAGCGTTATTACTTCTTCATCTGAAAGAACTCTTTCTCTTCTTAACTCTTCTGGAACTTCTTTCGTGACAGTTTGTCTAAGCTCCTCGTCATAAATAGTTTGAACCCTTTTTTCGTTTATTATAACGTTTTTTATTTGGAGCGAATTTTTATCTACGATGTACTCATCTGGAGTAACCTCTCCAGATACTATTGCTTCTCCGAGTCCCCAAGAAGCTTCTATCACAATTTCAGAGCAATCATTTGTAATTGGATTACAAGAAAACATAACTCCCGATTTCTTTGAATGAACTTGC
>CAYXSZ010000007.1:0-5397 GCA_964468425.1 Candidatus Woesearchaeota archaeon
CCTTCGTAGATAAAAATTACTGGGCTGTTTAATTGGTGGTGAAAGACATACGAGTATCCTCCGAGTTCTCTAGAGTCTATATTTGTTATAGCTGGTGATATTTTAATCAAGTTGTGTTCTATGGCGTGCAATCCAGATCTAAACGCATAATCACAGTCTATAAGCTTTTTAACTAAAAATATTAGCTTCTTGTTGGAAATTCCAAAGCGCTCTAGATATTCTCTTGCTAGTTCGTATATTTTTCTACTCGTTAGTCCTCGGTAGCGTTCGTAGAGAATTTCTTTGTCGATGGAGTATATGAAATTATAAATTATTTCTTTTTCGATAGCTTCGTCTTTAATCACCTTTTCGAGCTTCTTTTGTAAAATATTCCGGTAAATTTTCTGAACTTCTGAGTAATCTTTCGGAATCTTTATCCAAATAGCGTTTGTAACAAACTTTCGCTCGATAGGTTCGTCATAGTAGTGCGTTATGACCCGGGTACTTTCGTATGCTTTTTTAATCTCTACATAACCAACAAATCTTTTAGAAACCTCAATTTTTCCCATATATATTTCCCAATCGTTAAAAATTTTTGACGAGTATTCTTCGAGAATTTTTACATCTTCATAGCTAATTGTAGAAGTTTCAGACGCGTAATCATATACTTGCTCTGGAATTATAAAGGTTACATTTCCTATAGTTTTGTAGTTAGATATTCTATAAGCTTTTCCAGAGGAATAGTAGATCATTCCTGGAAGAAGATATTCGTAAAATGCGAGTTCGTCTATTTCCTCCAGAACACCTCCAATGCTTTTTATATAATTTAAAATTTTGGAGGCAGTCTCTTTTTTGCTCGTTCGGTTAACGAGTTCTATAATTCTTGGGTCTGGTTTAATCAATACATAAATCTTGTCTGAAACGGATCTCAAACCCGAATATGCTATGTCTTTAGTTGACAGAACATAGTAATTTCCTCCAAAAAAGTAATCTCTAATCTTTTTTACCTTTCCCTCAGATTCGAGCTCCTTTAAAACTTCCTTTTCGAAGTCTGAAAGAACTTGTGGATCTAGCTTTCCGAGCTCGCTAATTAAAAGAAGTAGATGCTTTTTTGCGACTTCTCTGTTTGTTATATTTAATGGGATTTTTTCTATTTTGTTATTAATTAATGCTTCGAGAAACTTATCTTTATTTTTAATGTAGTAAAAGTCTAAAGCGTCCTTTCGGAAAATGATTATATTATATCCATCAGAAGACCTCCCCGCACGCCCCAAGCGTTGAATTAACGAAAATAGACCATCCTTTGGAATTCCATAGTTTACAACAGCTTTTACGTCCCCTATATCGATTCCTAATTCGAGGGCAGAAGTTGTTATGAGTATTTTTATTTTGTCTTTTTTAAATGCTTGCTCAATTTCTCGTCTCTTGTCTTTAGTAAAGCTAGCCTTGTATGGATGAATTTTATCGGAGTTTTCAAGATCTTGGGAATAAATCTTACATAGCTCTACTCCTTTCTTTGATTCTAGAAATACTAAAGACTTTATGTTGTTTTCTAGGAGAGTCCTTATTGTTCTTTTGAGAATTGCCTTTGAACTTACTCCCTTTGAGTCTAGGAGAAAGATGTATTTTTTATAACGAATGCTGGAATCGTTAGAAACTTCTTCGAACTTTTTATTGAATAACTTTTCACAAAATTCCTTTGCATTAAGTAAAGTTGCGGAGAGGGCTAAAATCTTATAGTTGGTGTTTTTGTAGACATTTTCAAGGAGTCTGAAAAGTCTTCTAAATACATACGCGGAGTTAGTTCCGAAAACACCTCTGTAGCTATGAACTTCATCGACTACGACGAGATCTAAGTTTTTAAAGAACATAGGAGCTTCCTGGTGATTTTTAAGGAGAAACAAATGAAGGTTGTCGATCGTTGTGAAAATTATACTTGGATTTGCTCGAAGAGCCTTTATTCTATCTTTTAGGGGAATGTCTCCTAGGAATATGACGGTTCTTGGGTCTATTTTTAGATCCAATACCTCTTTTGCCAAGGACATCCTTTTTTGAAAGTTTTCGTATTGATCATAGAGGAGAGCCCGAGTTGGAAATATTAGTAAAAAAGTTTTTAGGGGATTTTTCGAAAGAGTGTCTAAAATGTAGAGCCTAAAGACTTCAGACTTGCCAGAAGCGGTTGGGGTTGTTAATGTTACATTGTTCTTAGAGTAAAGAAGTTTGAGCGCTTCCGCTTGATGCTTGTATAGTTTTATTCCTAACTTTTTGAGATATTCTTCAAGTTTTTTGGATTCGAATTTGAAGTCTGAGAATTCTGGAGGTTTTTCTAAGGTCTCCGCAAAGCCAACTAAGTACTCTTTAAGCCCTTCCTTGATTTTTTCGAGCTCAGTCTGGGGGCTCAAAGCTCACAGGTCACGTCCCGGCTCCCTCATCATCTGTAAGCAGTGGTATACCACTTTCTCGCTTTGGACATAGGAGATTTTCTTTGTTCTTTTCTTCTAGGGTCTGATTTGAGCATCCAGGGATCATAAGAGGCGAAAAGAGCTTCTAGCTTTTCATCCTCAAAGAAGCGGACTAATCCTTTAGCAATAGCAGTTCTAACCGCATCCGCTTGACCCATCATTCCACCGCCCCGGACATTTACTTTGATATTAACCTTTGAAATGTAATCTTCTCCGGCTAGAACGATTGGTTCCATCATTCTTAAGCGCACCAGCATTGGTTCAACAAATTCGATCGGCGTAGAGTTAACTTTAATTGTTCCGTTACCGCTTTTAACATAAGCTCGGGCGATGGCTGTTTTTCGCTTTCCAACGGCAATCACCACCTTTTCCATCTTTATCTTTGTGTGGGAAGGATAAAAAGGTTACGCCTCAATTATCTTTGCGCCGAGGTGCTTCGAGACTTCCTTGAGAGTAACATACCATATCTTTCTCCTGCTTTGCTTTATTCTCTCTTGGATTAGGCAATCCTCAAACTTTTCAAAGTTCTTGTCCTTGAGTTCGTCGGGGATTCCGATGTACGTTTTAACCCTTGCTAGCGCGACTCTTCCTCTCCAACTCTTAGGAAGCATTCCACGAATAACTCGTCTTAAAATTCTATCGGGTCTTTTTGGATGAAACGGTCCCTTGTACCAGTCTCCTCTCTCTAGAACTTTGTGTGCCCACTCTGAGAAAACGACTTCTTTTTTACCTGTTATAACTACCTTTTCAGCGTTTACAACGTGAACCTCGTATCCGTTCAAGGCGAGTTTTGCGACTCGAGATGCGAGCCTCCCAAGGATGTGGTCTGCAGCATCAATGTACTTAACTCCGATTATAGCAGGTTTGTACCTAACAGCCATCTTAGAAAATGTCTAAAACGTTTATAAACTGAACTCTAATCTTACGTCCTTGTTTTCCGAAATCCTTTGCTCGAAATCCTGCTTTGAAATTGGGAGAAGAAGTTTTCTACCGTCCTTCAGGTTCACATAGATGCTTTCAGAACCTTCAATAGAAATTTCTTCGATACTATCTATTTCCTGGGAGTCGAAAGTTAGCTCAGACAAGCCTTCGAAGACTACAGTTACTTTTACCATCTTTTTAAATTATTATCTTTACGTTTGTACCTTTGGGATTTTCCTTGACGAGGTCTTCTATTTTAATGGCTTCCGCTCCAGCTTCTTTTATTTTAGCCAGCGAACTCTCAGAGAATCTCCAAGCAGCTATTTTGACCTTTTTCGTTAACTTTCCAGATCCTAAAACTTTTCCGGGTACCACGATTACGTCATTTTCATTTGAAAGTCTATCAATTTTTCCAATGTTGACCTCAACCCTATCTCTTCTTGGTTTTGAGAGAAGCTCCGCAACATACTTCCATATTCGCGCGTTGTTTTCTCTTGAAGCTTTTTCTAGAGCTCGAATTAAGCGTCGGAGATGAATATTAGTCGGACCTGTTCGCTTAACCATTGAGTAGGTTTGGGCAAAAGCTTTTTATACCTTGAAATCCCAACTTATTCGAGAAAAGGTAGCTCCGTCTTCATTGACATACTTAGAACTTTTTCTTTTATCATATGGAATTTCCACGGGTTCTACCTCGTAAAATGTTAATTGCGCTATTTTCGTTAGCGGATACAACTTTATGGGGATCCTGTTAACATTAATAATCTCGAGAGTTAAATGCCCCGCGAATCCCGGATCAACCCATCCAGCAGAGGTATGAATTAAGAGACCTAATCGTGCTATGGAAGATCTCCCGTGAATCTGTGCTGCTATGTTGTTTGGGAGCTTAACATATTCGTAAATTGAAGCCAAGATGAATTCGCCTGGATGAATTAATATCGGTATCTTATCTGATTTAAGAATGTATAAGTCAGAGTACTTTCCGTGATGAATTACGTAATTCTTTGTCTCGGTTCTAAATAAGGTTTCTTCCTCACAATTTCGTACATCTAGAGCTTCCGTGTCTAGATTCTTGAAAACTCTGAACGTATAACCCAAGCGAATGTCGAGAGAGCAAGGTCCGACCATTTTCTCGTCAAATGGATCGACAACGATATTTCCATTCAAGATATATTCCTTTATTTTGAAGTCCGGAAGCAACATTTAATCTTAATTGTTAAAAACATTAAAATCTGCTTGATCGTGAATCGTCACAGTTCAGCTACTCCGGGTATCTTCATCTAAGACTAAAATTCCATTTGGTTAAGCAACGCTTTTACATTATAATAATAAATAAAAAATAAGCTATGCCTTAGCCTTTACGACTTTTACTTCTTTTACATCTTCTAAAAGAGCGTTTAACTTATCGATAGTTTCTACAATTTCTTCGAGCCTTCTGTTTCTCACCGGCATCAATATGCTTTCACACTCCGGACACTTAAAGTCCATAGATTCTGCCGTATCAAACTCGAAGGAAATTCCACACTCCTCACAAACGTAAACGATCTCGGGTAGGGATTCTTTTTCCTTTTCTAACCTCTCTATCTCTCGCTTCACGACGATGTCAAAGATTCTTTTCAATTCTTTAACTTTTACTCCCCACATATAGTCGTACTTTCCTTCCTTGACGACGACAGCTTTTATCGGATACACGATTCCAAGTTCGTGAAGCTTATAGAGCACCTTTCGAATCTCATTCTCCTTTACTTTCAGTTTGCGCTTCAACTCTTTTTCCGTAAATGTGTCTCGTCCCGAGATTTCCTTTATAATGTTTTGGACGGTTTCGTCCAGTATCCACATAATATTCTTAATGGTTTTTGTCATTTATAAACATTATTGATAAGCAAATATGAAAAACCGAGAATTTAACTTTATGTATTGATAAAGTTTTTAAAACTTATGTAATGAGTTTTGCAAGATTTTGCTTCAGAGTTTTGCAAACTTTTTCGCTCTCGAGTCCATTGATCTTGGAAATGGTTTCTACGAGCTCTTCGAGGAG
>CAYXSZ010000008.1:0-4140 GCA_964468425.1 Candidatus Woesearchaeota archaeon
AAAAATTGGGATAAAGAAGCAGAAAGCAAAGTAGCATTTTTAATATCGATTAAACTGAAATAATAATAATATATTGATAAGAAAACCCCCGGAGTAGCCCACCCCGAAGTGGGTGGGGGCGATGAAACGGGGGTGGCTTCACTTCTTAAACATTCTTTCAATTTCTCAACGATTTTTAACATCTTCTTTTTGCGTTTTCCTATAAGAATATAAGCTTTCTACGATGAGCTTTGACAATCCGATAAGTGCGAGCAAATTTATACTTATGTTACCACAAAAAACATTTCGTTTTTTGTCTCGAATTCCTTCTTTACAGAATATCCGAGCTCCCTGCAAAGTTTGTAGACCCATGGTCTCCACGCCCTGCCAAGAGATCTTCTCCCGCTCAGACTTTTTCTGGAAAAGCTAAGAACTAGGTATTCAAAGTTTAACTTGCTTATCAACTCTTTAGCGTAACCTTCTTCAAGCTTTTCGAGCACAGGAACAGTTTTCCATAGAAATATGTATTCATACTCGTCAAAAATAGCTTTTGGAGGGTCGAACAGATCATTCTCAAATTCAATAGGCTCTATTCCCAGCTCAGAGAGAATTTCTGAGTTTATGTAAAGAATTTCGGGAGAAACATCTAAGAAGTAATACTCCTTAGGTTTCAGCTTTGAAAAGTAAATGGAAATAGGATTTAATCCGCAAGCTAAATCTAAAACATTTTTAGGTACGGATTCAAAAAGATTATCATAAATTTCGGGGTAGAAGTTCAATCTTTCTTTTGTAGGTCTCGAAAGCTTCAAAAGTTCAATAATCCTTTGTTCGAGAGGAAGCTCGCTCTCGAGAATTTTATAGGCTCGCTTAACATCCTTCGGAGCAAAAACCCCGTAAATTTCGTGAAGCATCTTTCGAATTTCTTTAAAGAATTGTAGAAAAAGTTCATTACGCTTAAGCTCTTTTATGTTTCTAGCATTTTCAATAATTTCCTTTAAATACCTTCTTTTCTCGAGTTCCTTGGTTAGAAGGTTGTAAACAAAGTCATCGGATATTCCTCGAAGCTCTTTTTTGCGTTTAATTTCGTTTACGAGCTCTAAAAGCTCCATTTATAGTGCTTACGCAAATGTTTTTACAATTAACTTCAGAGTAGTGAAATGGATATTGAAGAGTATTTTGAGATGATTAGGAAAAAAACGATGGAAGCTTATGAAATTGCTAAAAAAGCTCGCTCGCTAGGTCTTGATCCTGAACCTGATGTTGAAATTCCAATTTCTGAAGATATGGCGGACCGTGTTCAAAACATTATCTCGATCGTAGATCCCATCATTCTTCAAATAGATCTTCCAAAGGCTATTCGCGAGATAGAGAAAGAATACAAGCCTCTTTCCCTTGCGACTGTTCTAAAAGTTGCCGAATACACCGCGAAAAAGATATTCGAGTTGACCAAGGATAAAGTAAAGGCAATTGATATGGGTCTGCGGGCGGGATTCGCTTACCATACTTTGGGAGTCGTAGCCGCGCCTACGGAAGGAATCGTAAAGGTGGTTGCGAAGGAAAGAAGAGATGGAAAAAAGTATATCGCGGTTTACTACGCAGGTCCGGTTAGATCCGCGGGAGGTACTCCCGCTGCATTCTCCGTGATAGTAGCAGATTACCTTAGAAGACTGTTCGGCTTCGAGCCCTGGGATCCTGATGAAAACGAGATCCAAAGATACATCGTTGAAATTTACGATTACAAGCGTGTCAAGAGCCTCCAATACACTCCTCAAAGAGAAGAACTTTATTTCTTGTTGAAGCACCTTCCGATAGAAGTTACGGGAGAGCCAACAGAGGACGCGGAGGTCTCTGCCTATAAGGATCTTCCAAGAATAGAAACCAATCGAATCAGAGGGGGAATGGCTTTAGTAATCGCCGAGGGACTCGCTCAGAAAGCAAAGAAACTAGCGAAGAAGTTCCTAAAAATAGCTGGAGAATTCGGGATGGAAGATTGGGAGTGGTTAAAGGAGTTAAAAGAGCTGCAAGAAAAACTTTATGCGAAGGAAGAAAAGAAGGATGAGAAAGAAGAAAAAGATGAAGAAAAGGTGAAGCCTAGTTGGAAGTATCTTTCGCAGATCACCGCTGGGAGACCTGTATTGGCTTTACCAATGGAAAAGGGAGGATTCAGGTTGAGATACGGAAAATCTAGAACCAACGGGCACGATGCTGTTTCGATTCATCCCGCTACTGCTATTTTAACTCTCGAATTTCTAGCTTGGGGAACGCAGATGGTTCCGGAGCGTCCAGGAAAGGGGGCTGGAACTACGTTTGCAGATACTCTCGAACCACCAGTGGTTCGTTTGAAAGATGGAAGCGTGATACGCGTTTCCAGTGAGAAACTAGCTAAAAAGCTAATGGAAAAGAATTTGGTAGGTAAGATCTTCTTTCTAGGGGACTTCTTGGTAACCTACGGAGATTTCGTTGACAACGGACACATCCTTTGTCCTGTTGGGTACTGTGAAGAGTGGTGGATTTTGGAGTTAGAGAGGGCTGCGAGTGAGAAAGTAAACGGATTTCGAGTAGAGTTCGATCCACACAAGCCCAGGTTGTTCTTCGAGATCAAGGGATTGGATAAGCTCTCCAAGTATCTCGGAATTCCAAAAGATCGCCTCGAAAAGCTAATTCGAGAACCACTAAAAGAAAAACCCAACTTCTTAGAGGCTTTAACGATATCTCTCAAGCTTGGAATACCATTACACCCCAAATACACTTACTTCTGGAAGAACATTTCGCTAGATGATCTAAAGGAGCTGATCTCCGTTCTGAAATCAAAGGCTAAAATCGAGATAGAGGAAGTAAAGATAGGAAGAAGGAGGATAAAGCTCGCCAGAAAAATAGAACTAGATCTATCTGATGTGACCGATAAGGCAAAAGGGGTTTTGGAGTGGATCTTTATTCCTCATCGCGTGAAGGAAGGTAAATTAGTAATTAGCTATCCGCACTCCGCTTCTCTTTTGGTTCAGCTAGGTTATCTAGAAAAGGAAGACGTTAACGGAAGAACTGGGTTGGAGGCTGTTCAAAAGTTAAGCTTAGTTCCGATTCGGGATAAGGCTGGAACTTATGTTGGAGCGAGAATGGGAAGACCAGAAAAAGCGAAAATACGGGAAATGAAAGGATCTCCTATGATGCTGTTTCCCGTAGGACAAGAAGGAGGTAGAATGAGAAACCTTGTAGAGTCTATGAACGTAGGTAAAATTAAAACGGAACTTCCAACCTACTACTGTGAAAATTGTAAAAGATACGTTCCATATCCAACCTGTATATTTTGCGGATCTAAAACTGAAAGAAGATACAAATGTGTTGTCTGCGGAGCCTTTGTGAAAACAAAGGAACATTGTGGAAAGCCAGTAAAACCTTATACAAAAGTAACAATAAATGTTAAAGACTACATAGAAGCCGCTATGAAGAATCTTGGGGAAACCCAGCTCCCTAAACTAATTAAAGGACCCATCGGTCTTTCTAGTAAAGAGAAGATTCCGGAGAGACTTGAAAAAGGAATTTTACGCGCTAAGTATAAAGTTTTCGTATTCAGGGATGGAACTGTGCGTTTCGATGCCATTGAAATTCCAATCACTTATTTTAAGCCTAAAGATCTAGTTTACACGTCTATAGAAAAGTTAAAGGAGCTTGGATACACTCACGATATCTATGGTAATCCTTTGGAATCTGAAGACCAAATATTAGAGCTAAAACCCAACGATGTCATCCTTCCTACGATAGGACCAACTAAGAAAGGTGGAAGAATCAAGAAAAATGGGGTGGTCGAAACCCTTGTGAACACGGCTAAGTTTGTTGACGACCTGCTAACCAAGTTCTACAAGTTGAAGCCATTTTACAACGTGAAATCTCCCGAAGATCTAGTCGGACATCTAGTAATCGTAATGGCTCCGCACACCTCTGCTGGAACAGTCGGAAGAATCATCGGATTCTCGAGAACGCAAGCGCTTTTGGCACACCCTTTAATGCACGCAGCAATCAGAAGAAATTGTGATGGAGACGAAGGAGGATTTATGTTACTAATGGACGCATTACTAAACTTCTCAAGGCACTACCTTCCAGCCAAAAGAGGAGGAACCATGGACGCTCCACTAACAATTACTTTAAAAATCAAGCCAATGGAAG
>CAYXSZ010000009.1:0-2873 GCA_964468425.1 Candidatus Woesearchaeota archaeon
TTTTTTGACAAAGAGAACTGCCAAAATTCTTTCTTAATTTCATCCTGTTTTCCATACTACGATCTGGAAATGGGTAAAGAAATTTGAAGAGAAATTACCTATTTTGACTGAGAAAAGGAATCTGATTGCAATAGATGAAACAGTTGTTAAGGCAAATAGAAAGAAATACTACGTTTTCTCAGCTGTAGATGTTGAGGGGAATGAGTTAATTCTGATGAACGTCTATACTGTAAGAAATTACCTGACGGCGAAGTCCTTCGTCAGAGAAGTAATGAAATACTGTGAAAATAAACCTAAATTTGTTATCGATAAAGCTCCATGGCTGAGAAGTGCTTTGAAAAGTCCTAACTTGGAATTTGAACATGAAACCTTTCGGAAAACGTAGCTTAGTTGAATCTGCTTTTAGCTCTTTTAGACAGCGAATTAAATTATTTTTCTGCTCAATTATAGCTAAAAATCCATTGTTAATTGGAATCTTTTCTGGAGATTGTTTATGCTGTATTACAACCACTTGAGATGGTTAAGTTGACAGGACTGTTATAAGATAGAAAAGATTTTTTATGGAGTTACGCTTCAATTCACTGGTGTTTAACATGGCTGGGGATAAAGAAAGCGTGGAAAAGAGTGAAACCATAGCAATTCCAGTAGGAATAAAAATCGGCTCTCAGCGTACCGTTATAGTTACGGACGAGGGAGAATTCGTAACCCACACTTGTATAAAGGAAGTCGAGAATCCTGTTACGGGAGAAAAAGAGTACGTAATAGGAGACGAGGCTCTGGAACTGTTTGGAGATGAGGTAAATTATATGCTAAGAGGAGGTTTTCCAGGAAACGAGGAAGAAGCTGAACTGCTGAAGGTTTACCTGACGAAGCTTGTGAGGGAGTTTGACATACCAGAAAGCAGCTACGTCACATACGCAGTTCCGTCTATAGAGAGTGATATTTGCTTGAACCTGCTCAAAAAAGTTATTGCACAGCTACCCGTTGGCTGGGTCGGAAAGGAGATGTGGAACGACTCCTTCCTTGGAGCTCTCGCCCTTCCCGAAGGAATGGAGATGATTAATAAAACTTTCCTCGTCATAAATTTGGGCTCTTCAACGACCGAGATAGTTGCTGTTAGGAGGGGTGAAATCGTTTACAGCCTCGTAACTGGTGCCATATCTGGAGATATTGTTGACAGAAGGATCAGAAACGAGATCCAGAATGAAACAAGGGGTGCAGTTAACATTGACTTGAACACGGCGAGAGAGTTCAAGGAGAAGTATGCAAACCTGAAAAACTGGGAAAAAGTTCAGGAGACTGTTCACTTGTTCGAAAAAGGAAGGTACAGTTTTAGAATTGACGAGTGCATAATAAAACCCGTAAACGAGTACACGGAGGAGGTAGCAGACTTCGTTGCGATGCAGTTCCTGCCAGAACTCGCTGAAAGAAACTTTTCCGTTTATAGGCAGATAATTAGGAAGGATTTCATTCTGATTGGAGGCATGGCTGAAATTCCTGGTTTACCAGAAAAGTTAGAAACTATATTAAGAGACAGGCTTGGAGTTAATATCAACATAAAAGTTCCAGAGAGACCGTCCACAGCATCGGCGAGAGGGGCTTACATGATATCCAAGTTCAGAGTAGAAAATAGATAACTAAATTTTTTAGGTGTAGGGGATGAGGGATGTAGAGATCCTGCTTTTGAAGTGGAATGAGCTTTTCGAGAAACTGAAAAAGATAGTGGACGAGCTAATTCCAGAGATAGAGAAATTTCAAGAAGAAATAGTAAAAAAATATGAAAAGTTAATAAAAGAGTTTGAAGAAATAAGGGGGTCAATCGCCAGCATTTCTGCGAAGGTTTCGAAGCTCGAAGTTGAGAGGAAAGAGAAGCTGGAAGAAAACCAAGAGATCGTGAAAAAGCTGAAAAAATTGGAAAAAAATGTGTCATCCCTCTTAAGCGAAAGAGACGAGTTTAAAAAGGAGTTAAATGACTTGAAAGTCGACCTAAAGATGATTTCCGGAAAATTGAGAACTCTAAAAGAGATAACGGAGTCGCCGTCAAAAGAGTTGGAGAAGAAGATAGAAGAGAACATAGAAAAACTATCAAAGGTCATAAACTCCGAAAAGTTTGCTGAAGAAATTATGGAAAAAGTCAGGATGGAGCTATCGAGGATTGAGAAAGAGATCTCCAGTCTAAAAGAAGATGTACAAGCGAACAGGAGGAAAATAGTGTCTATATCTGAAAGACTCGAGAAAATTGTACCTTTCCTCGAAAAGAGGTGTGTAGAAAGGAAGGAAAGTGGAAAGTCCCCAAGACTCCTCTGACTTCTCCCGTCCTAAACAGTAGTTGCCAAATTTAGCGTTAAGGAAGCGTACAACGGTGCTTACGAGATTTTGAACGATTACGTTTACTCTGAAAGTGCGGTTAAGCACGCTAAGTTGATATTAAAGGGAGCTAAGGTGAGCGACGGGAAACCTTACAGAAAGCAGAGAAGGATTTTACCTAATTTCGAGGGGGAATAAGTGGGAAAAACACGGAAACAGGAACGTTAGGATTATTAGAGGTGATACCTTTAGTATAAACGTAAAGTATCCTTTTACTAACAGTAGAGAGGGAAAGTGGATTAAGGGAACAGCGGACTTCGGAGCTTTTAATCCTATCGTTGGAGAGCTAGTAGCGTTAGCAGAGCAGAACTTAGAAGGATATACCGCTAGGGTAGATTTTACGTTTCCGTTCCAGTTGAACTCTACTTGAACTACACTAGAATCGGGTACGTTAGAGGCTTTAGGTTAGCTGGTTTTGACGTTAACTCCGATAGGTGTAACATAGTGATTGCGTGGGGAGGATGGCAACTTAAGAGTTATTACCATGGTAGACACCTTTTTAAGTT
>CAYXSZ010000010.1:0-3231 GCA_964468425.1 Candidatus Woesearchaeota archaeon
TTCACTATGCTTTGAAGTTCTGGTCGAGAATGTTTGCATGTCAGGGATGGTATTATGTCAAGTTCTACATCCGGTAAATTGAGGTCTTTGTGTTTTAGAACTTCGAAGATTAGTTCTTCGAGAGATCTCTTGTGAGGATTAACGATGATGATCGATCCGAGATTAACGATCACGTTTCCGTCTGAATCGAGTTGAGGTTTTACAGTTGAGTCGTATTCTACGTATTGTCCGTTTTCTTCTTTAACTCTGGGAACGGGATAAATACCGTTGAGTGCGAGGATTGCGTTTACGATGCAATCAGCGCAAATGTTTGCGATCTTCGGAGGTATGCTTGGACAAGATTTCAGAAGGTCGTGGATCCTTGTTAGATGTATGAGAATGTAATGTAGAGATTCGTGTGCGAGCCCGTAGATTAACAGTTTAATCACATGCTCCATTTCGTATTTCTTTGCTGTAGCTTCTAAGAAAAGCGGATTGTAATAGATGTTCCCATTTCCGTCTACTGCGAAGGTGCTGTCCATTTTTTTGTCTGGTACTATGTTTAAGAACTGTAAAACGTGGTAAAAGAATGGAGAATCCACGAGCAATCTTGCTTTAGCGGAGACTATTGCTTCTTCGATAGTTTTGATTTCTGAAATGTCTAGAACTTTTTTTCTCATATCTGATCCCTCGGGACGATTAACTTTAGCAAGCACATCGTCACGAGGGAATGCGGATGGGATGCAAGTGCTTCCTTGAGAGCTTCTTCTCCTGCTGTGATCTTGCAAAGTTTGAGGATCAGAACCGCTAACTCTCTGTTGATGAATTGTACGGTTTCGGGATAGTTTTCTCTCAAGAATTCGTCGATCTTTGCGTCTTTGAGTTTGTTTAGAGCGATTTGAACTTTGTTTGCTACTTCTTCGTGGATTCTCTTATTTGCAGTTCCGACGGTTAGAGAGATTGAGAGGGTTATAACGTCTTTTCTAAGATCTGGTCTGTCTGCGAATAGCTTTGCAAATGCTGGTGCTAAAGCGTACTGCAAATCTCTACCCTTTTCGTGTGTTGTCGGGAGTTCTAAGAATGCCTGCGGGTTTTTGAGGTAGGTTTCGGGATCTACGTCTTGTCTCAACTGTAGGAATTCTTTAAATGCTATCCCCGCTGAGCTCCCGCAGTGCGTTGCTACGATTAACCACTTCTCCAAGTTTCCATTGAGAGCGTAAAGTTCGTTGCTTGCGAATTCCCATCCTCTCGGTGTTGCTATTGCGTAAGCGTTCTCTGGGACGAAATACAGAAAGTCCGGTCTCAACATTAGAAAAGCTATGATGTCGGGATGTATCTTGTGCTTGTAAGCCCATTTGACCCAATCCTGTATTGTTGGTGGTGGTAGGTAAGCATGAACACACCTTGATTTGATGTTATCCGGTAATTCGAAGGTAGCGTAATTTCCGTCTGCAATTCCGTTTCCAGCACAAATAACCATTATCTTTGGAGAGAGTTCTATGTCTCCGTATCTGTGTTCGAGGAGAATCTGTTGTATCGAGTTCTGCTTGAATTGGTCTGCTTGATCGAACTCGTCGAGGAATAGGATTCCTGCAATTTCTGGATCTTGTAATTTCTTTAACAGGTCAAGAGGTAACTTTGTTGTTACTTTGTTTTCGAAATCTGGGACTGTTGTACCTGCGAAGTCTTCTGGATTGTATCTGGAAAGGTAGATTGGATAGCAAAGGAAAGTATCTTCTCCAGCTTCGTCAATTTCCATTGTAAATCTTTTTTCGAGTTTTCTTGCTATCTCCTTAGATGCATCTATAACGCATCTCGTTTTACCACAAGCCGTTGGTCCGTGAATGTATAAGGGTAAGTTTTGTATTCCTTTGTAGGTTAGCCAGTATTTGTGTATTATCAGTTGTTTCAACGTTTCGTGGTTAACTACAACTACGTTCCGAGTGTTAACGCTCATTTTAACTTCACCTCGTGGGGGAGATGAAGTTAAGATAAGATAAAAATAAAACGAAAATATTTAATCTACAAATTGTTCAAGTGTTAGTTGGGATTGTTGTGAATTCTTACAATTGGTTCTTTTCTCTTTGAGTGCTTTCATCTGAGACTTGAAAATGTCCGATCTAAGTTTATCGAGTAAATGTTTCTCGTAGTAGTTTAATTCCTTGGGTGCGTCCTTTTTCACTTCGTCAGGTGCGATGTTTCCGAAGTATTTGTTGAATAGGTACACGTATATACGGTAAAACTCTGGTCTCAGAGGGGCTACCATTGATGACGAACACAAGTAAGCTAGAGCTTCGATTTCGTGTGCTTTTTCTTCTTCAAGGATTTCAAGTGCGTTTGCAAGTCTGTAGAGTTTTATTTCTGTTTTTAATCGGTCTGGAATGTCCGTCCAAAGTGGATGCACTATTATCGGTGCAAATAATGCGTATTCGAGGGCTTTCGTAAATTTATCTTCCTTCATCGAGGGGTTTTAATTAAAAAATAATACTGTATATGTTCGTGTTTTGCGTTAGCACGTAGCACGGTTGCTCGTTCCGTTTGGTTAAAAATAAAAAATAAAAAGAATGGTTTTTTAGCTCTCAAAAAGGGAAATTTGTTCAAGTTGGAGAATTAGGATCTACGTTAAGTAGATGCACAAACAAACCTAGATTTTTATAATTTTTACGAAAAGATTGTTGTTTATAGTAGATCAAAAAGAGTAGATGTCTAAGTTTAGTAGAATTCTGATATTATTAGGGGTTTCAATTTTCGTTAGTTCGATCTTCTTTATCATCCTAATTTTAGTTAGTGGAGGGGTGGGTCTTCCTTCGAATTTTCGTCAGCATTCTTTAAACGAATTTATATAATTAGACATCATAACAACACCGCACAAAATCACTTTTGAATAAAAGTATCATGTAAGATTATATTATTTGTTGATAAAATATTTGTAGTGTGTGAAGGGTTATTAGAGGTTTGTAATCTTTTGGCTGGGTGGATAAAGCTTGGAGAGAATTTTAGTTAGACTTGTTAAATATATTAAAATAAGGAATATAATATATGATAAGTGTTTTTCGTGTTTTAGGGTTGGATAAGGGTGTAAAACACGAAAAGGCAGTTTTGAGATAATTAGTTAGAGTTTTTTAGAAGTGCCAATTTTCGTTAGTGCTTATGAAAAATAAATTTTTGTAGGTATTATGAGAAGTTTGTATTTTAAAATTATTGTTCTGGTTATATGTATTATAATAGTTCGTGTAATTTATATTTTAAAAG
>CAYXSZ010000011.1:0-7404 GCA_964468425.1 Candidatus Woesearchaeota archaeon
CTTCTTTACTTTCAGCGGATAACCATTCAGGTCGAATACAAAAATGGAATAAGGATCTAAGTTCTTGGAGTTTCCTAACGAATATGTATTTAGAAAATCTGTTAGGTTCACGGATATACTCACGCTGAAGTTGCTTTTTGGCAATCCAGAAATTATGATGAAGTCCCAGTCATCGTCGTATGATACATTGTTGCATTTTATCATGTTTTTATCGTAGACTTCCAAGGCGAAGTCGTGCGATCCGTAGGGAAGAGGGTATAGTAATACGTTGCAAGTGCTCGAAGAGTCATTTTGGAAGTACACGGGTTCGTAGTACTTGAACCTAATCAGAACTCCTTCGAAGAAATCGCTAATACTTCTTTTTAACAGTATGGCGATGCTGTCTACTTCGAAATCGTCAAGTAAAACCATTACCTTCGAATTAATCAATGAAGTTAGAAGCGTTTTAATGTAAAAATCGTTCTCGCAATCTATGCTTATCTTTCTGAGCTCGATGTTTGGAAAGATTTGATTAGCATAAAGGATAAGAAGAAGCATCAACAAGATTATTTCGACGCTATAAATTAAGGACTTCTTCATTGAAATTATCTAGCTTTAAAAATTTATTTATTAAATTTGATCTATGAAACTTGAGGATGTTGTTAATAAAATTCTTGACTTCGTAGAAAGGTATGCGAAAGTTTTGTTTGTTGCCAATTTAGTTGTCATTTGCGCGCTTTGGGGTTTTGTTGGGTTGAAAAAAGCGATTGATGGGTATGTCTTTCAAAAAGACATTTCGATTTCGGGGGGAACTCTCGTAATAATCAATTACCATGGTTTATCAATAGATCAGGTTAAAGCAGTTTTGTCTGGAAAAAATTACAACATTTATTCCACCGGCGGCATGATCTACATTGAAGGAAAGAAGTTAGATGTTAATAATTTAATTAGCGAGTTGAATTCGAAGTTAGGAACAAAAATAACTAAGAACGATTACGAAGTCCGAGAGTTTAGTCCATATTTCGGTTCCATGATCTTTAGCGAGTTTACTCGACTGCTAATTATCTCTCTAATGCTAATTACGATTGTCATATTCATTAGAATGCGAAACTGGATTTCGTCGTTGGCTATTTTGATGACGATTCTCTTTGATCTCGGAGCAGCTGTGTCTTTCTTAGCTATAACAGGTTATCCCATTTCTGTAATCTCGTTCGTAGCATTCCTAATGATTTTAGGTTATGCCATCGATAACAATATAGTACTCGCCACGAACATTTTCAAAGAAGAAGGGGAGTTCAGAGAAAAAGTTAAGTTATCTTTAAAGGTAGGATACTTAATGGAGATGACTACGATGATTGTACTAGCAATAATTTATATTTTCATTAATTCAAAGATCATTCACGAACTAGCAATGGTTTTGCTTATAGCACTCGTTGCAGACGCGTACTTCTATCTCTTTGGAAATGTTCCATTCTACAAATATATTATACAGAAAAAAGAGAGTTAAACATCGACAACCGCAGTAGCTATCCAATAAGCTTTTCGCACTCTGCGAATGTCTAACTCGTTATACGTTAAAGCCTTAACTTCCTTTTTGAAATTGTGTTTGTTCAGATCATATTTTTCTCCAAATAGACCAACCCGTACGTTCCAGACTTTTTTCTTATCTCTTTTAATCCTTCTTAGATTTTTCATTCTGATGTCACCTATGGCAAACTTATCAACGTAAAAAATGTCTAGAATCTTATTCCCAAGGCGAAAGATAACTTCGATAATATCTTCAGCCTCGAACTCGAGTTCCTTTTGTTCCTTAGGCTCCACCTTGTCAATGTCGTAGATTACATTAAGCATCCCGAGCATGAGAGCCTCAATAACCCGTTTTGGGGTGTTTCCATAGGCAACGATCTTTATATCTGCTGTATGGTCTTCGTATTCGAACTCGCGAAGTACGACCATCTACATTATTCAATGAAAAAATAGTTTATAAGCGTTCAGCTGCAGTTCGGTTCGTCATTTATCGGAATACCGACACTTCATCATGTATAAATTTTTGCTACGAAGTTTTATTTATGAAGCATCTTCAGTTCGAAGGGAAGTACGCTGAAATGCTTAAAGCAGGAAAAAAACGCCTGACGATTCGAATACAAAAACCACGAGTTAAAGAAGGAGATGTCGTAATTTTCCATGCTGGAGGAAAAGCTCTAGGAAAATATAAAATCAAGAAAATTTATACAAAGAAACTCCATCAAATAACTGATGAAGAGGCTAAATTAGACGGGTTTAGCTCGAGGGAAGCGTTAATTCGCGCAATCAAGGAACACTATCCTTGGATTAAAGATAACAAAGAAGTGGTTCTTATAGAGTTTGAACCGGTCGAAATCTTCGAAAAGGAAATTAGTTCTGAAGACCTTGCCTGGAAAGGAATGAAGATAGATGTAGTTGAGTTGGCTAAGCTAGCTTTGGAGTATGATGAAGCACTTACCGACAAGCAAAAAGCTTACTTAAAGCTAATCATCGAATGCGGGAGTCTAAGAAAGGCTGCTATGAAGTTGGGAGGACTTCAGAAGCGAGGAGTGTTGCGAAAAATTCTGAGAAAGAGTCTTGAGCGCTTAAAAAGGAAAGGTGTATTGGCTTAGAACTCTCTACAATCTTCTCCAGGAAATTTAACTACTTCGTATCCTTCATAAAACACGAATGGGTTCTTTGCCAATCTAGTTCTCCGTATTTGCTCAAATAAAGCGTTATTTAGCGTTTTAATAGTGTACTTGATTCTGAGTAATTTAAGCCAAGCTGCAATTACCTCCTTTCTAGGAACTTCTTTGGGATTTCTCGCGAAGCTCCCAAGTAAAATAGGAATCCTCTTTTTGTTCAAGATTTTAACCAAATAAAGCACCCTGCCAAGATATTTGTAATTTTCGAGTTCTCTCAATGAAAAACAAATCGATATTTTGTTATCAACTAACTTTTTCAAGAGATTTGTTGGAATTTCAATATAACGGGCGTTCAAGGGATCTTCTACTTCCCTATAACCTGGATTAAGTATAGAATTGTAGTAATATCTTTGTAGAATACGCTTGTTGAACTTAAAGTTCTTGGAAACTATGAAAACCAGATCGTTGTATAAGGTTTTATTGTAAAAAAGTTCTGCAGCCAAACTTAGAGCTTTTTTTGGGTGATCTGCATCAACAATCGCCGCAAAGTAAACGTTAATTCTGCTCAATTTAAATGGAAGATCTTCAAAAATGGAAAAATCTTTTTGATCTCTTACATAATACGCGAAAACAACGTGCTTGTATTTCTTTCTTTGATATTCTATTACTAACTCTTCCTCGTTGCTTTCTGGGAGCGCGATGTCATACATTTACCTTTTTTCCTCAAGTTCTTTGTACGAATACCAGAAAGGTTTCATAGAATCGTCTACGACTTGTGGTTTTCCAGTAAAGCCGCACTTCAGACACTTCCATATTCCGTTCTTGGCGTATAGAGGTATAATTTCTTTAGATCCGCAGGAGGGACAAATGTACTCCATCTAGAATAATGGTGCTTTATTTTATTTAAATTAGTACGCTCTCCTGACGCGCGTAGATCTTTAAGCTCTTTATAAACTCCTCCAGCTTTTCTTTTTCAACAACAACGCCTCCAAGAGGATCATAACTACTTAGACTAGCTCCAACTTTCTCGGAAGCTAATTTAACGACTTTGAAAATGTTTCTGAAGGGAGCAGTTCTAACTGAAGCGTAAACATTGTCTTCTCTAGAACAGCAGACAACTATTAGCTTTGAAGGAATTAGAGAAGATGTTGATAAGAAATTTGAAATTGGAGATACTAAAGAAGGCTCGCTGCACACGGAAGACAAATCTAGAAGCGATATACCGTTAAGATTGCTTATTTCTATTTCATGCTCTACGATACACTTTAGAATTTGAGTTAAAATAGACTTGTATTCAACTGTGATGTCCTGCGCTTCGTCAAAAAACCTCTTATCTCCCAAGAGAAAAGCTATTGCTGTTGAAATTTTATTTAGCTTTGCAGCAGCGTTAAGAAGTGCTGTTACTTCGTGAATTTCTCTAAAATAAAATCCATTCGAAATCAAGTAAAGATCTCCCACTATCTTCTCAGCGTTTGGAACGTTTTCTTTGAGTCTCAGCTTGATTATCTCGCTAACCAACTTTCTTTGCTCATCTTCAGTTAAATCTAAGTATGTAGTAAAGCAGCCTCCTTTCTTTAGGGGGATTTTAAGCTTGCTTAAAAACTCTATCGCCCTTTCTTCGCTTCCACTAATTCCCGGGATATACGTCTCCAAGGACAGCTGGATAGCTTTGTAAAGAGGTTTTGACGCCAATCCAAATAGCTTTAGACCCTTTTTAACCTCAACCAACCCATCTTCAATCAGCTCATTGAGTATTTGCTCATTTATCCCTATAAACCCTTCAAGCTCTTGTAAATCTCCGATCGAGCCAGCGAGGGATAAATAAGAAATTTCTCTGAATTCGTGCCCCAATTTTTTAAGTAAAAAATAAGCAATCCCAGAAGAACTTATTTCTCTAGAGCCATCTATCCCGAAAATTCTTGGATTAACTTGATAAATCGTTCCTTTAATAACTCTTTCCTTTTCCTCCAAAAATAAGTGATCTATTATAAATGTCTCGCGATTAGCAAAGGCTTTTATCCATCCTGTGAAACCAGATCCAGAATCTACGAATATGAACGCATCTTCTGGAAAAGTAGCGTACAAGTCTTTTATAGTTTCTTTATTTATGTTTTCTAAGTAAACTGCGTGCGCCTCTGCGTTGTTTAAGTAAAAATAGTGTAGAAGCAAGATTGTAGCTGCAATTCCATCGGCATCTTTAGTAGATACTAGTAAAAATCTCTTTTCTTGATCTACGAGCTCCTGTATTTTTTGAGAGACCTCTTCAAGAAAAAGAAAAAACTTATCCTTCATGTAGAACCATAGATCTTAACTAGCTCCTTAGAATATCTGAAGTTGGGAGGTAATTTTTTCTTTCGAATGTAATAACGAATTAAAACCTTAATTCGCGCTTCTATATGTTCTAGTGCTTTTTTAGAGTGGGTGTCGTGCTTGTGTTGCTCCAAATGCTTCATAACTCTAAAAGCCTTCCTGAATAAGAACCTTAAATCTTCTGGGATGTCTTCCTTAACTCCCAAATCCTCTAAGACCTTTGTTAACCTCTTTCCAAAAATGTTTCTTACATCGTAGATGTTGTATTGCTCTTTGAGAATTCTACCGATGTCCGATTTCGAGTGACCTTTTTTCCAGAGATCTAAAATTATTTCTTTTACCTTTTCAGCATCCAGTTGCACTTGCTCTTGGTTCATGAATAGTTTTTAGGATAAACGGTTTTAAAGTTATATGAAGGTGCATCTCGTCGCGTTCGACTCCTTTTCGACTCGTTCTATGGCGACTTTTGTTGAAACTGATATCAGAGTCTTATTAGACCCGTCGATCTCGATCTCTCCAAAAAGATACGGGCTTCCTCCTCACGATCTGGAGCTAAATGCCTTGGAGTCTGGAAAACAAAGAATAATTGACTTAATAAAGCGATCAGACGTTCTAGTAATCACTCATTATCACTGGGATCACTGTCCTCATCCAGAATCGGAAATGATCTCATCTATTCGCGGAAAAACACTAATAGTTAAGGATTACGCGCGTTCAATAAACAAGTCGCAAAGCGAGAGAGGAAAGCACTTTTTATCAAAGGTAAAAAGTCGTAACGAAATACTAATTGGAGATAACAAGGAATTCGAGTTTAGAAACACTTATATAAGAATTTCTAGACCGGTTTGGCACGGAGAACCTGGATCAAAGCTTGGATACGTGTTGATGGTTTATCTAGAGCACAAGAAAGATTCGATACTATTTGCTTCGGACATTCAAGGAGTTTTGAGCAATGATACATTCGAAGAGATAGTTTCGTTTGATCCAAAAACAATTATAATGTCCGGTCCTGCCACTTACCACTACTTTTGGAAAGACGAAGCTACGCGAAGATCCAACGAATACTTGAAAAGAATAATGGAAAAGACTCAAGTTGAAACGATAGTTATCGATCATCACCTAACGAGAGACATAAATTACTTGGATAAAATTAAAGATCTAATACTGTTCGGAGAGCAATATAAAACGTCGATAAAAACCGCTGCTGAATTTATGAACAAGGAAAATCTCCTGCTAGAGGCTAGAAGAAGAGAACTTTACAAGGCTGTGCCCCGCCCATCGTACCGATGATCATCGTTTTCACATCGGCTCGTCCAGCGGGGCTTATTGTGTTATGTTTAGATAATGTTTTTATTCCACTTTTCCTAACCGGTTGCCACTCACTCACATGGCTCTCGACCTCGGGAACTCGAGAAAGAGCAAAAATTTTTTAAATAGAAGATCGCTTTGTGTAGTAGGGGTATTATGTTAAAGACGAAAGCTGCAAATGATACTTTGTAAAACAGTAAATAAGAAGTTTTAACAAAAATAATGAGATATGGCGATCAACGTAGATCCGCTACAAGCTGGAGGAGTTCCTCCCGAGCACGTTATTAAGCAATTGTTGAGCTACGTAAAAGGTTATCCAATGTGCTTGCATTGTCCGGGAGATGTACATAAAGTTCCTAAGCCGAATATTAAAAAATTAGTTGAGGAAGACTTACCAGAGTTTTTGGGAGCCGATGTTGTTAGATTGCATCACGGCGCGAGAGAAGCTGCATTTACAGTTTTGTTTGCCTTGTACAAGCACCACGTTCTGAACAAAAAAGACAAAGCGCCGGTTGTTGTTCTAGATGGGAATACGCATTACTCGATGATTTTAGCTGCGGAAAGATCTATGCTAACTCCAGTTTTGACGAAAGTCTCCGATTTTCCAGAGTTTAAAGTAATAGAAGAAGATTTTGAGAATAAAATAGAAGAAGTTGAGCGAAAATATGGTAAAGAACCTTTGGCGACGATCGTGAACTATCCCGACGGGAAGTACGGTAACCTCCCCAACTTAAAAAAAATATCGGAAATAGCCCAGCAACATAATGTTTATTTAATCGTAGATGGCGCTTATTCTGTAGGTAGAATGCCTTTTAACATGAAAGAGTGTGATGCAGACATTGTTATAGCTTCCGCTCATAAGTCTATGGCATGCATAGGACCTTTAGGGGTTTTAGGGATGGATGAAGAGATCGCAAAGATAATTTTAAGGAAATCTGAATATAAGCCCGAAAAAGAATTAGAATTGTTGGGTTGCACCTCTAGAGGGTTGCCAACCATTTGTTTACTTTTCGTCATGGATTATTTGAAGAAAAGAATTAAAGAATGGAGTAAAAAGGGTGAAATAGCTAATTATTTTATTAAAAAAGCTGAAAGGGAACTGGAATTCGTCTTGCAAGGAGAAAAACCACATAAGCACGACTTATTGAATTTCAAA
>CAYXSZ010000012.1:0-3672 GCA_964468425.1 Candidatus Woesearchaeota archaeon
ATCTCTTGCTCTTTTGAAAAATGGAAAAATTCTTTCTTTAAGAGGAAAAATAAATGTTCAAGGGGCTGGAGATGTTTTAGCGCATCCTTGGGTTTCTCCAGCAAAATTGGAAGAGCTAGAGGAATTATGGGAGCACCCTATTCCTAAGTGGAGGGGGAAAACACTGATAGAACTGTATTTACGGATCCCGTAGAGTTTATGTGGATTTCTTCGATGAACCCGGCTGTTTCTATGCCCAACCTAACTCGAGTCCACGAGACTTTTAGAAAAATGTTCGTAGTTGTTTCACACTACGTCATGAACTACACCGCAGAGAACTTTGCTCGAGTTGTTTTTCCAACACCTCTACTTATCGAAAGAGAAGGCACCATTACGAACGGAGAAAGAAGGGTAAGATATGTCAAAAAAGTCCGAAATGGCTATGGAAAACCCGAGTGGCTGATTTTAAAGGAACTCTCCAAGTACTTTGGTAAGGACAAATGGTTTAACTATTCTTCTCCAAAAGAGATATTTTCAGAAATCACAAGAGCTGTCGGAGCATACAAATCGTTAAATCCTGAAGAAATATATAGCGGAAAAGATGGATTCGCTGACAAAACTATCAAGTTTAAATCTCTGTGCTACATCGATGTAGAAGGTTTCTCTTGGGAGCGAAATACAAAGTATCCTTTCATCTTAACATCTGAGAGGCTTCGATCTCACTTCGTTTCGGGAGATCTCACAAGGCTTTCAAAGACTCTTTGCAAGATGAAGAGCGAACCGGAGTTAATTATGAATCCAAGAGATGCGGAAAGACTTGGAATAAAAGATGGAGATCTTGTAAAAGTGATTTCAGAAGTTGGAGAGGAAGTTGTCAAAGTAAAACTTTCAAGCAGAGTTAGGGAAGGGGTTTTAGCATCATCCTATCACTTCAGCAAATTCCTGTTCAACAAATTAACTCCCGCAGAGTTCGATTACGAGACTATGATTCCTAACTACAAAGCGATTCCAGTAAGGATCGAAAAGCTAAGCCCACATGCACCTTCCTAACACGCATCTACAACTTACTCCGTATTTTTTGTAGTCATAACAGTTCCTTTGTATGCAAGGCGAGTACACCTGTTCTTCGTACCTCGAGGCGCAAACCTCCCGAGAGCACCCAGTAATTACACGGTCTTCGTCTGATCTGCATTTTCCGAAAGTAGATGTTCCACAAAACTCAGAAACCTCCAAAGGTAACTCGCTCGTCTTTCCATCGTAGTTAACGAAGACGACTCTTTGCGGAATAGTGTTTATTCCTGTAATTAAGATTTCCTTGGTCTCGAAACATTTACAAACCTCATTATCGTAATCTACAACTCTAATTACAATATCATTTCCTTGTTTCTCCACATTTATACCATCCGCGCAACAAATAACGTTAGCTATAACCTTTAGCACTTTAGAAGTTGGGATGTACGTGGCTTTTGCGTTCTCGAAGCTCGGTAGTGGATGAACAACGTAATCCAGATTAGAAGAGCTAGGTTGGAGTGATACTAATACTAATAACGATAGAACTCCAAGAACAAGATAAAGAAGAAGCTTGTTCATTAGAAGTGTATTTCGATTTGAGCTAAGGTTTCCTTAATTCTTTTAAAAGTTTCTTTTCTCGCTTTTCTCCACTCTTCGTATATGATAGCTTGTTTTTCTACATCGGGAGTTTCCTTGATTTTCTTCGCTACGATTTCTAAATGTTTCATCAAATCTTCCACCACGTGTTTTAACTGCTCGTAGTGCTTCTTTTCGTGTTTTAATTTTTCGACGAGTAACTTTGTATGACTCTCCATTTATTATAGTTGTCCCTGACTTTCAAAAGCTTATTTCTATGTCCTCCGGTCTCCAATAGGGATCAAAGCCATCCAGACCTTTAACATTGTTTTTCTTCCAAACTATTCCTGTCCATGCTATCATAGCTCCGTTGTCGTTTGCAAAGTCTACAGGAACTGTTCCGAATTCTATTCCTCGTTCCTCGCACATTTCTCTTAACATTGACTGTAATCTCTTGTTTGCAGCTACTCCTCCAGTTAATCCAACTTCTTTTTTATTCAAATGGGCAACTGCTCTCTCTGTTATTTCTGTTAACATTGCAAAAACGTGTTCTTGGATGGAAAAGCAAAGATCTTCAAGATTAATATTGTTAGATTCTATTAGATTCTTTACATATGTATAAAGTCCCCCTAATTGTACGTCCATTCCCTTTACTATGTATGGTAGCTCGATCAAGTTTTTACCTCGACTAGCCAATCTTTCTAACTTTGGACCTGCAGGAAATCCTAAGTTCAATAGTCTACCAACTTTGTCCAAGAAGTTACCAACTCCGATGTCCAATGTTTCTCCAAATATCCTGTATTTTTTTCCTTCGTAAGCTAAAACCATAGTATTTGCTCCTGATACTAATAAAATCACGGGATCTTTAAAGGAATTGTAAAGTTTAACTATCTCTATGTGTGCTACTAGGTGATTTACTCCAATGAAATCTATTTTTAATTGTTTAGCTAGATCTCTTGCTAGAAAGCAAGCTTGAACGAGCGTTGGATACAATCCTGGACCAGCGGAATACGAAATTAAATTTATTTTCCTCTCAAATTCGTCGTTTAATTCTTTTTTAATATATTTTTTAACTTCGGGATCTGTTGAATGGATTTCTTGGTTCTCGATCCAAACCTCTATTCCGTCGTTTAGGAGGAGATATCTGTACCTGTTCCAGGGCTCTGAATGGAAACGCTCAAGAACCTCGTAATCGCTACTTAAAATCTTTTTTGCTTCGTGAAGAAGGTCTACGAACGAGTTCTCGTAGACGACAAAACCAGCTCTATCCAAAGCCTGCTTTAAAATGTTTATGCATTCCTTCGTGTGAAGTTCTGCAGCTTCCCTTGGGTGAATCCCTCCTTTTTCAGTTTGATATATCACACGACAGTTCGAATAAACTCTTCCCAGCTCGTCCACGATTCCTATTGAAAACGTGTGTGCTGTCGATTCGATCCCGAGGGAAATCAGCATTAAACTTTTTAACTTAAAAGTTTAAACGCAATTTCCTTCCATGGATGAATACATCTATAAAGATGGTGTGTTCGTAGGAAAAAAGCCACTTTCCCTTTATGAGGGATTGTTCCTCCTTGAGAAGGGTGAAATCATTGTTAAGGATCCATCTGGAAGAACTTTAACGCTAAAAGACATTCTAACTCCTGAAATGGAGATAAGGTATAAAGTTTACAAGTATTTTAAGGAGAAAGGCTTGAAGTTTGGTGCTGGAATGAAGTTTGGTGGAACTTTTAGAGTCTACGAAGATTACGAGGACGAGCATTCTCGTTGGATATGCTTTCCCGTGAAGGAAGACGATTACTTTACGGCGTACGACTTCATAGCCAAGAATAGGGTAGCTCATAGCACGAGAAAGAGCTTATTGATAGCAATAGTTGGAAAAGACGATATTTCCTTCCTCGAATCAAGATGGGTAAGGTTATGATAAAGAAGAACAAAAATATTTATTGGACTGAGCTGGAAAATTATGACAAGATTTATAAGCTAGGTAGAATTAGAAAGAATAAAATATTTTTAGAACCTGAGGAAGTTTTGTATCTTTTAGAAAAGAAGCGAGCTGTTGTTGAAGGAATAGAACCGGAAAATTTTGTTAGAAAGGTAAAAATAAACTTT
>CAYXSZ010000013.1:0-8885 GCA_964468425.1 Candidatus Woesearchaeota archaeon
TAGAGTCCCAAGGGGTTACTATTCTCTCATTCATAATAGCTTATTTAACTTTTGTTTTCTAAATTTTATCATTTGAGCTATGCCGGGGTGCCCGAGCGGACTAAGGGGTCCGGCTCGAGACCGGATGGGTTCACAGCCCACCGGGGTTCGAATCCCCGCCCCGGCGCTTTAATTTTAAACAAACAAAACGAAATTCTAAAAATAAATAAAGATTATTCGATGTATCGTCTTTCCTTGAGCCAAAAGAGTAGGTGAGATCTAGATCTGAAGTAACCTCCTTTGCACATCATGTAAAGCTTTCTGTAAAGCTTTCTATCTATCTTACCTTTTTGTTTAAGAGTTCTGAGAAGTCTTCTTAAAGCTCTAATTTTATTGATCCATTCTTCCTTCTTATTAGTTCTTGCTCCCCGAGCTCCCTTTCTTCTCCCATAACCTCTCCTCCTTCCTTTTTTTCTTTGAAGGTGTCTAACCCTCGCCCAGTACCTCGTTTGTCCATCAACGGGTAGAACTTTTATAACACCTTTTTCGATGAGAACTCGAATGTCGTCTTTTGTAAGAGCTTTTGAAACTTCTTCAAGTTTAGTAGGATCTATCCAGATTCTATCTTTGCCTACTCCTGCAACATCTGCAGCCATTCGCTTCTGGATGGAGACATCCATTTTCTATGTAGGAGTATAGTTTTTAAAATCTGGTAACTACTTCTCCACCAGCTTCCCGAATCTTCTCTATCGCGGATTCAGATGCGTAGTCCGTAACCACTCTTACTGGCACTGAAATTGTTCCCGATCCAAGCAATTTATTGTAACCTAATTCTTTTAAGTTTATAACTATTTTTCCATCCTCTTCTTTAAGATTTCCTTGAGACTTGAGCTTGAAAATTAAATCTTCTAGCTGATAAAGGTTTATTTCTCGAACTTCTCTTCTTCTTGGTGGGACAAAGCCTCTTTTGTCCTTGAACTTTTCAGGATTTTCTTTAAGGATTTTCAGGAGCTTTTGCTTCTTAAACCTCCATCCGGCGTTTCCTCTTCCTCCCCTACATCCAGCTCCCCTGTTTCTATCGTTTTTACCCCTTCGAGCATAACGTTTTCCGAGGTATTTCTTGTACTTCTTTTTTCGTCGAACTACCATTTTTTAAATTGCAATAAGACTTTTATATTCTTTATCCGGAAGAGTATAATCGCGGCCCCGGTGGTGTAGCGGCAGCACGCGGGACTGTGGATCCCGTAGGCCGGGTTCGAATCCCGGCCGGGGCCTTAAGAATTATTCCAAATACATTTCCAAGATTTCTACAACTTTTTCTTTTCCTAAAGCTGCAATCAAGCTTACTATCTTTGGTCCTGCGTCTTTGTTTATCAAAATTTTATAGAGTTTTTTGTAGAAGTCTTTAGGACTTGTCTTCTCTTTGATTATCAAATGTATTTTAGTTTGAACTTCCTCAAAATCTATTTTATCGAGAGTTTTTATGTATTCTGCGATTTCTCTCAGTAGATCTTTTTCAATCTCTGTTAATTCTATATTCACTTTTTCTTCACCAAGTGAAATTCTTAAATATTCAGGAGCATAATTTCTTCCCCAGTAACCTGCCTTTCTTACACGATCCAACACTCTTAGGGCTTCTAAGAACCCAAGATTCCTTTCCAAGTGTCCAGTTCTCGTGAGAACTTCATCAATTTTTGAAATTGTTTCTTTAATGAGGTTCTCGTCAAGACTATCAAGAATTTCGATTGTTGGCTTATGAGTATTTACGAGAAGTTTCTCCGGAAGCAGAAGCTGACCAATTATTGCACAAAAGTTGTATGGAACTCTGAGTGGTTTTTTATTTTCAATTTTTCCGTGGGTTACCAAATAATAAACTGTGAGTTCTTCGTAGCTTGCGAGGTTTCTTTCTGAAACTGTTTTAGAATCTAAAGAATCTATCGAAAGCTCTCCCGACCTTATCAGTTCTATTGTTCGATAAACCTTTTCCTCGAGAGCGTCAAATTCATTTACTAATAAGTGAATGTTTTTCAAATCTATATCCCGAGCTACTCCCGGTCTCTTTGTGTAGAAATAAAGAAACACTTCAGGTTCGATTATTTTCAAGAATTCCGTGATATTCCAAAGATTTCCCTTCGAGCCCGACATTTTCTTTCCATTTACAGTGAAGAACTCATACACTACTGGAATTGGAGCCTCATAGTTAAACACTTCTTTAGCTATCTTTGGAGAAACTTTCCAGGATGACGTATAATGATCTTTGCCCATCGGCTCAATTATTGTTTGGAAATAAACCCAATTTAGTGCCCATTCAACATACCAATCGAGCTTTCCAAAGCGGATAGTTGTTTTCCCCTCATATCCACAACCGTTAACCGTGGTCTTTTTTAAATGTCTTTTTTCGCATTTATAAGAAACTTCTAGCGTTTCTGGATTGTAATCTGTTACTAAAGTAGTTCCAATTCTTCCACAGTTTTGACATATCGTCGAAAATGGATAATCTCTTATATGTTCCTTTAGCTCCTTATAAATCTCGTTAATCTTATCTTTTGATTCTAAAGCTCGCTTTGTAAGTTCTATCCATTTTCCAGAGTGGTAAAGAATATTTGGAGAATAATACTCGAACTTAACGCTGTTTAACAAACCCAATCTTTGCAGTTCATTGAAGTAAACTGAAATAAAATGCTCTGACCAGGATGTGTGACATCCGAACGGATCTGGAATTGCACATACAGGAAATCCGTCGTAGAGTTTTTCGTATTCTTCTTTGTTTTTGAATTCAATTAGGTTTCCTTCTTTATCGCAGATAATTGGAGGAAAACCTCTAATAGGGTCTCTGTCGTCTGAGGTGAAAACGACTCTTGACTTGTGACCTAAAACTTCGATGCACTTGGCGATGAAGCAAGATCTAATAACATCATTAGCATTTCCGATGTGAAGGACTCCCGTAGGAGTATTCGCACACCTGACAGTTATTATTTCTATGTTTTCTCTATTAGCTCGTTCAATTCCCTTCTTCGCAACCTGGACAGCCCAAAAATTCGATCTCTCAAAAATTTCTTTCCACATAATAATCTTTAAATCGATTCAGTTTAAAAGAGTTTGTGTGAGGAATACGATGTCGTCTGAGTTGTGAAGAGGAGCTCTCGCCCTGATCATATCTTAAGCTTTTTCTTTAACTCCCGAAACTTATCTTCTGTTGGATAGAAATCTTTGTAGTAATTCATTTTATCCAGTAACCAGTTTAAAATAACTATAGTTTGAGACGAAAAGTAAGCCAAATCTCCAAGAGACACAAACGTTGATTTATCCTTTAGCCATTTTAATTCTTTTTTTGGAATTCCGAGAAAGTCTCCTATAACAAAAACGGGATTTTTGATTTCAACATCTTCTATGAACTCGCCAGATTTGTCTAATACATAAACGTTCCTTCCGCTTTTAGCGTAATCCTCGATGAGCTCTCTGAATGATCGTTTTTCTACAGTAACTCCAGGAAATGGGTTAGTGATACTTTTTCTCCTAAATTTTTTAAGGGACGATGCCAAGAGAGAAGTAACATCCTTCTTTGACCATGGAGTTCTTGGATTTGACTCGATTTTCAAACGAATTGGAGGAATTGGTGGACCGTTCAAGGATAAATCAAATACGACATTCTTTCTTAGTCCATTTGAAATAAAAAAAGCGTGAATCAACGAATTGACAAGAACATCTATCCTTCCGGATCTGTATATATCTTTGAACTCTCCGTCAGTTCTAACTGTGTTTGAATAAAAGACGAAAATCCGCATATTTATTTAATCGCAAACTTGCTTAATACTCTTTCGATTTCATTTAAAACTTCTTTGGCATCGCTGTAATAAAATAAATGAGTTTTGCAGAAACAATCTGTCGAGCCAAATTTTTTAAAAACTGTTTTACCCTTGAGTGCGTTAGCAACTTTGCATTCTATTTTAAATTCGCTAGGAAGTAAAACACAAGCTAGTATTCTTGAGTGCTCCAATAAATAATCTATGTGCCACCTCTTTCGCTTTTCAGATTTTAAATGCCTTTTTACGCGATCTGCAAGTGAATTCATGGCAGAACCAACATAAATATAAAAACCTGATGGGAACTTCGCTTCTTTGTTCATGATCTTCAGAGTTATCGGATTTTCCAGAAAAATAACCAGTAAGTAGCACCCCCTATTCATTGTCGTTCCTTGTCGTTAACGAGCTGTCGTTTTGTCGTTGATCTCTGTCGTGCTGTCGTTCATATTAGATATCCCCGCAGGTGCAAAATAACTCCTCTATCATACACTTTACTTGATAAAAATCTTTGTCGTGCTTTGCTGAGATGAATATAGGTCTTTTCCAGATTGTAGAATATTCGTAAAATTCTGAGAAGCAATTGGCGATTAGCTCAGAAAGAGCATCCTTTTCTTTAAGCTCTTTAAAGTAAGTTCCGCAAATAATTTTACTTTTAACTTCTTCTAAGTTCTTAATTAAGTCTTTTTTGTTAATAATCGTTAGAGCTTCCGTTTCGAGCCTCAGAGCGATAATAACACTCCAAGCGAGAACGCCTACAAAATTTTCAGGAGATAAAACATCGAGAGCGTCGATTAAGAAAAGTAGAGCTACATCTCGATCTATTTTTCGAAATTCTTCGAGAATTTTCTTACCACAATCTCTGTAAAGAAACAACTCGAGTTGACCTGGTGTATCTACGATTTTCCAGCGAGTGTCGGGAAATTTTTCGATGAGATTGTCTATGTAATGCAGAGAGATCTCGATGGATTTTATTATTGCCGAATTTGGTCCAATGTTGTATTTCTTCATGACTTCTTCAGCCTTTACAAATTCTCGAATAGATACATCGCACTTTAGATCGTTCCCCGGATCCAAGTTAACTAAGCAAGAATCTTCTATATACTCCGAAAATTTCTGAGAAAATGTTGTTTTTCCCGAACCCGCCGTTCCAAGGACAAAGACTATCATTAAATTTTAAACAGTTTAAAATTCTAATTATTTTATGGAGGGTTGCATCTTCTGCAAAATTGTGAACAGAGAGATACCGGCGTATGTCGTATACGAAGATGACAATGTAATTGCATTTTTAGATATATTTCCGCTGTCAGAGGGGCACACTTTAGTAATACCTAAAAAGCATTACTCAAGATTATCTGAAATGCCTGAAGAAGAGGCAAAGAAATTTATAGAAAGTTTTCATAAAGTCGTTAAAATTATTGAAGAAAAGATTTCCAAGGATTACAACATAATTGTAAATCAAGGTAAGCTTGCGGGACAGGAGATAATGCATCTACATTTTCATATAGTCCCTAGATATGGTAAAGAGCAAATATTCTTGTGGAATTCCCACAAACTTACCGAGGAAGAGGTAAAAAGAGTGTTCGAAAAATTAGGAAAACAGTTTTAATTTTTTAATTTTCAGAATTTTAACTATAGGCTCTCACTGGGGCCGTAGTCTAGCCTGGCAAGGATGCCGGCCTGGGGCGCCGGTGGTCGCGGGTTCGAATCCCGCCGGCCCCAATCTATAAACAGATAAAAAGAACAAATCTAAATTGTTATAGAATTCTAAAAAACTAAGCGTTAATCTTAATTTCTGCCTTTTTTCCAGGAGAACCTAAGGATTTTGCAACCTCTTCCCAGCTTTCTCCAAATTTATCTTTATAGATATTTATGATATCCTGCGACAATAGATTGTCTCTCCTAAGCTTCCAATAAGAGACAGGAATACCATTTTCAAGCATAGCTTTGACAACTTCCTCGGTGGAAGCTCCTGGTTTTATGTCAAGTCTCTTAGGAAGGGGTTCTAGGTGCTTTATGTTGACTCTTCTTCGTTTGAGATCCCCATCAACAATTACAAAGTTTTCATCAATTATATCGACTACGACGCACCTCCTTCCAGCTTCTCTTCCACGAATTTTAACGCAAACTCTCCCGACTTCGATTACCATTTAAAGTTTTTATTGAATAGTTTTTAAAGCTTCTTCACGAATGGCTCGCTTGAGCTCTCTTTCAAGACACTGGTGACATAGATATCCTCCGTAAATTCTAGAAACTCTCTTTTGAGACTTCGGATACTTTCTCAAGCGTCTCGGATGATCTCGAACAACTCCACGCAGAGGTTTTTTACAGATGGCGCATTTAGCATAATCGCCCTTGGCTTTCTTTATTAGAACTGTTATCCTTCCTTTTGGTGTTCTACGAATTACTACTCTTTTCCCCATTAGCTTCCTTTTTCACAAAATTCTTATATACCTTTTTAGCGATCCCTCCTACTAGTGAAATCAAGAAGTAAAAGAGAATATACGTTCCCAACGCTCCAAGCCAGTTTCTGTTTAAAATCGGAACAATAAATGGAAGTTCAAGGACCTTAGCGTCTCCTAACACAATCTTAATTAAGATCAAAGCTGCAACTACAATTGCTGATGAAATGATAAAGTATTTATACATTTGCTTTTGTATTTCGAGTATTTGCGAAAGCGCTTCTTCATCGAGCTCTTTCCTACCTTTGAGTTTCTCCACCAATTCTTTACTTTTTTGATTAACCTCATCTAGTTTGAGTTTAATTCTAATAAACTCCAACGAAATATAAACACCGAGTGCAAGAAAGAAAATGATCAAAGCGTTCATTTTATTTCTTAGAGAGAACCTTTCCAATTAAGGGAAGCAAGTGTACTACGTTGTTTCGTACGAAGTCCTCATAAATGCTATAAGCTACCACGACTAGAAGCAACAAAGATGTTCCTGCCATTAGAGATCCCAATATGTTAGCGATCGCCGCTAGAAAGCCAATAAGAATTCCAGAAAGGATGCTGATAGGTCTAATGTATCTTTCTAGTGTTCGCTCCAAAATTCTTGGATCTCTTACGCGTAAGGGAAACATGTATGAAGAAATTAATTGCTGTGCGATGGTTTTAGCATCCATTCCAGCAGAGATCACCCAAAGATAAGAAAGAATGGTTGCACCAACTACATAAATCGCGAAATAAACGATTATGTGAAGTAAAGTCATTGGAGTAATGTACGAAATTCCGAAATCTGCTAGATTTTTGATTATATTTGGTGGAACTAAGATCCATGGTGGTTGGTTTGAATGAGTAATTAACATATAGATGTTTTCTATTTGAACAATCAAGGCATAGAGAAGGATTATTGGGATAACTGAAGTATACAAAATGTTTATTGGAAACTTCATAACCCTGCCACCAACTCTAGCCATTAACAGAGGAACTTCTACGCGAACAGCTTGTAGATACGCTGCTAATATCAAAATTCCAAAAGTAACAGCTATTCTTAGTATCCAAGCGAGTCCTTGAACGAGATCTCCCTGAGCTAGCGCTGAGATTGCAAGGAATATAGCTCCAGTAGCGGTCTGTCCTTGAACTGGAGGAAGGAAATTGAAGATTCTAATCATGAGTGCTCGTGAAATCGAAGCTAGAATGAACAGGTTAACTCCTGCTGTTATTCCGTATTTTAAACAGTAGTCATCGAGTAGGACTATCACCAAACCACCAAGAACTAGTTGGAGGAATATTATTAAGTAAAGCAACCAGGGATTTACTCCGAGGCTAAAATCGGGTTTTAAAGCACCGAGAGCAAGGATTGAGACTGACTCGAGAATGATGAACAAAAATGTGAGGAACCTTTGATAGTTATCAAATTGTATTCTCCCTTCTTCCGTATTTAAATTTATATTTAGAATTCCACCTCCGACAAGAAGCTGGAGGAAAATTCCAGCCATAACGATTGGTCCAATACCAAGAGTCGCGAGAGTTCCGAAGGAAGACCCCCAAACCCACGAAAATTCTTTCAGACGCATAGAGATATTTGGAGATACGCCCCAGATGGGAATTGTAGCGAGAATGAAATAGAGAATCAAAACTGCTAACGTGTGCTTCAAGCGTTCGTTAAAGGTAAGGAGTTGGGAAGGATTTTTCACTATTGGAACATAATCTGCAAATTTACTGATGAACCAATCCATGAACTTTCAAGTAGGAAAAAGGTTTAAATTTATGTCTGCTGTCCACTGAAGGTCTGAGCCACCTTCCCGCCAAGGTGAGGCGGCAACATCGAAAAAGTCTGATAGGAAAAGGGAGAGTATTGAGTTACCTGAATTTGGGGGGAATACATAGTAGAGTAAACTGTGGGCCATCCAGAAAAGTACTCCGGTCTGAATAAGGCTGAATGGTAAGAAGTCTCCCCAGGAGGGACATAACCACACAGCTCGAGAATATAAGAGAGCCCTTTCTTATAATTTCTATAGTAATGGGAATACCACCCCCCTACTTCCTGTATCATGTATACCCCTTCTTTTGAAAGGACGTCTCTCAACTCTTCTAACTCTGCTTTTGTGATATCGCTCCAATCCATTCCCGGGATCATATGAGAATCTTCCCCATACATCGCTTCGGCAACATGGACATGCTTTATGTACGGTTTTAGTTGTCTGATCCAATTAAGAATGTCTTCTTTTGTGTAACCTTCTTTGATAAAGCCCTTTAAGTGCGCTATATCGACATTAGCTCCAATTTTTTCATTAACGAATTTGTCAACGCTCCCGAACTTTTTTTCAATTATACTTTTAATGTCTGGATTCTTATTAATAACCTCTTTTAGAGCTTCTCTAGCATTTTCAACGAATTTTATCATCTCATCAGGTCTAGTTCCCACTAAACCAGCGTAAGAATTTTCGATTACCAATTGAGGAAGAACCTTTTCAAGTTTCTCGGGATCCTTAAGCCAGTCGGGGTGATATTCTTTGAGATACGAAATTACCTTTTGATAAGCTTCTGCAATAGTGTTTTTAGCTACCTGAGGAGCGAATTCCGGGACAGGTTTGACAAACGAAATTTTTTTCTGAATAAAAATCTTACCAAGCTCGTTCGTAAGCTCTCTATAGTACTCTAC
>CAYXSZ010000014.1:0-2520 GCA_964468425.1 Candidatus Woesearchaeota archaeon
AACTATAGCATTTGGAACGGTATCTTCTGGATCTTATCCAGCATTACGAATAAACTTAGGAGGAACAAACTTGCATAAATTTAGCAAATATATTGAAGAGACCGCACAATCAAGTGAATATGCGGAAGTATGGCACTTTAATTTTAATATGCCAAATCAAATTCTAATTGCAAAAGCTGGAGAAACATTAAGATACTATGATTTAAAGAAAGTAAACAACGGAAATGGAGACTGTACATTATTCCCAATCGCCAGAAATGGCTCTAAAGCTTATGTGTTACTACATCCTGGACCATCTTGGTACTTAACGGAAATGGTTATAGCAGAAAATAGTTGCTTAACTCGTGAGGACATCTACAACATTATAGCGAACTTTTTTGCAATTCAGCATATGAATTCTGCAATATTAACTTATTATGATCTAATAACTGGTAATCAGCAAACATACACTTTACCAGATAATTTGATATTATTGAATTGGTTTGATAGTAATTTGAAGCATAAATTCCAAAGTGACGGATCGCTTAAATTTTCAGAACCCATTATAAACATAGATTCTTGCAGAATTATTAACTTAAGTAACACAACAAAAACGATCTCTTGGGTTAAAGTCTCCGTGGGGGATGTATATTCAGAGTTAACAAAAATAGCTGAAAAAGAAGTTAGCTGGACATGTGGTGTACTTACAAGTTATTGCGTAAGTTTAAACATTGATATAGATTTATCTCAAGTCGGCTCAACTGTTGTTAGTGGCGAAGCTGTTGGAACTGGAGATGGAACTGTGAAGGAATTCTACTTGGCAAATAAGCCAGTCAAAGAAGGTTCTGAGAAAATTTACGTTAATGGAGTTGAACAGACAAGAGATCAGGATTACACGATAGACTACGAAACTGGGAAAATCACATTTGCAACAGCTCCAGCAAGCGGTGCAGAAATTACAGCTGATTACATTTACTACAAGCGATTCAGGATTAGTTTCCTAGATCCAGATGGCAAGGAGCTGGCATTTATAGATAGGTGGGCTACGTTTGAATTCTGAGGTGATGTAAATGTTTGAAGATGCTAAGTTTGTAATAACTTGTTTAAAAACGCTTGAAGCTTACACGGATAAAAACATAGACGAACTTGCGAGGAAATGTGCAGTCTGCGAGCAGAAATGCGCTAATTACGAAATCGTAATGCAAAACACTAAGAATGTTGAAATTGCAGTGGATAGAGATAAGATCAAGCAGAAAGTTGATGAATTTACAACACAATACATTTTGAGGAAAATAGAAGAGTTGGATGAAGATTTTGACGATTTAACGAATGAATTAAGCTACTACAACGGAAAATTACAAAACGGCGAAGAATTGGACGAATACGAAGCTCGGAGAAGAAAGTTCATACTAAAGCTTAGCGAGTGGAAGGAGATGGTTTGGGATGTTGAGGAAACGATTGAAGATGAAATAGATGCAATGTCAGACACTGACGCTCTAAACTTTGAGAAGAACTTAGAGAGCTTAGTTGAACAGAGATACGAAAGAGAACTTGGTGAGCTATTCGAGCAGGTTAAGAGTTTGCAGGTTTAGTCTAAAATTCGGAAGTCTCGCCAGTATTTATCGTAAATTTTTTTCAATTCTTCTTCATCCTGAAAATCGTAATGTGATAGGTCAATATCTGAGCCTCTTGGAATTACAAACTCTTCATCACCAACCACATGCCCCATGAGAATCTTCTTGATAGCCGTAGGCATTCCCAACCTGTCAGACTGTTGGAAAAGAACTTACGCATGTGCTTAATTCGCCATTTTGAGCTGATTTTTCGCATCTTTTTTAGCATAGTTCCTTCTGGAAATAGATATCTCGACTGTCTTTTACAATTGTTAAGATATTCGAGCAAAGCTTCCCTAGCTTCCTCGCTGAAGAATGTTATCCTATCCTCGTAATCTTTGGTAATCTCAGCTCTGACATATATCGTTCTATTTTCGATGTCAATGTCGTCAAGAGTTAACTTGTAAAGTTCCTGAGCTCTTAAACCGCTTGTTGCACAAAGTAATATCGCCGCTTTTGTCTTCAAATCGGCTTTTTTCAATAACTCTCGCACATCTTTGACCTTAATCACAATCTTACGTCGTCTTGGAATTTTTGGGATTTTAATTTGATCTGCAGTCGGATATTCTACAAACTTCAGAAAGCGCTTGATAGTTATGATATGCTTCCGGACAGTTACGGGCGAGTATCGTGTTTTTAATTCGTTTATATAAATAATTATGCGGTCATCGTTTATTCGGTATGAACACGCCTCCAAAAATTGCATTAATCTCGATTCTATAGCCTTCATTTCCTTAACAGTAATATTTGAAAGCTTAATGCTCTTGAGAAAGTTATAGATATGTTTTCTTTCGACGATAAAACCGATGCCCCCGCCGGGAATCGAACCCGGGTCGGAGGTTCCGGAGACCTCCAGGATGTCCACTACCCCACGGGGGCTTAAAATACGTAGATCATACTGTTAAAGAGTTTACTCGGTTAAGTATTT
>CAYXSZ010000015.1:0-3850 GCA_964468425.1 Candidatus Woesearchaeota archaeon
GTGCTAGTTAGATATGTTGCTGGATCCTGCGTTGGCGGAAGAGTATCTATATATCTCCAACAAGATAAGAATGCGAGATTTGCCAGAAGAAACAGAAACAATGCCAAACGTATCCGATCTGTTTTAAGACTCAGCAAAAAATTTCGAACATCCTCCGTTATAGTACTCATTACAAGCTTTCAGGTTATAAAATTTTAAACCTTATTTGTTGAAATGAAGAATAAATCGATAACGATCGTAATTCCAACGCTCAACGAAGAAAAAAGTATTGGATCTGTGATTAGGGGTTTTCAAAAGCTAGGTTTCACTAACATTCTGGTTGTAGATGGGGGAAGTACAGATCGCACTCGCGAGATTGCTAGAAGCCTTGGAGCGAGAGTTGTCGTTCAATCTGGAAAAGGGAAAGGACAAGCCATTCAAGAAGCTTTTTCTCTTATAGATTCGGACATAGCTGTCATAATTGATGGAGACGGAACTTATTTACCAGAAGATATTCATAAGCTTTTGGAACCAATTGAAAAAGGAGTTGCGGATCACGTTATTGGAAATCGCTTCGCGAGCTTCGAGAGAGGAGCTTTTACCCGCCTAAACCTAATCGGAAACAAGATTCTAAACTTCTTGTTTAGAATTCTTTACGGTGAAAACATTTCAGACCTGCTAACTGGTTATCGCGCGTTAACCAAGAAGCTCTACAAATCAATAAATCTTAAACATCATGGGTTCGAAGTTGAAACTGAGTTAACTGTTCAAACCATCGCCAAGGGTTTTAGAATCATCGAAGTTCCAATCAGATATCGAAAAAGAGAAGGAAAAACTAAGCTACATCCATTAATAGATGGATTTCGGATTGGAAAAGCGATAGTACTTCTCCTCTTCCAGTACATTCCAGGAAAGGCTTTTTATATTTTAGGGCTGGCTCTAATAGCTTCAGGACTCTTAACGGGTGTAAAAACAGTTTTGGATTGGATGAACAACATCTCGCATCCTTTGATGGCAACTTTAACTAGTTTGTTAATAGTTTCTGGGCTCTTATTCATAATGTTTGGCATTTTGACCAGCAGTTTGATGAGAGTTATTTCTGAAATGCGTAGAGAGATTGCAGAGGTTAAGGAAATCCTTGAGAAGAAACAGTTTTAAAACTTCGTTTAAACTTTAAAACTATGCCGAAGAAAACAGTAGACAAGTCAAAGGAAGAAGGATTGAAATCGTCTGATCAAAATGTGATCAAGGGAAATACAGTAGTTTGGAGTACTTCTTATCCCTCCGAAGTTATTGAGATTATAGGAAGGACAGGGATGCGTGGGGAGGTTACTCACGTAGTTGTAAAGGTTCTAGAAGGTCCAGACGCTGGCAAGGTTCTTAGAAGAAACGTCAGAGGACCTGTAAGGGTAGGTGACATTTTAATGCTAAGAGAAACGGAAATAGAGGCTACTCCTATTGAAACTAAAAAGTAAAAAATGGTGCTCGTAAAGAAGTGTTCCTTCTGTGGGGAAGAGATTACACCAGGAACAGGTTATATGTTTGTCAAGAACGATGGAACAGTGTTATACTTCTGCTCTCGCAAATGTTATCGAAACTGGGAGATGGGGAGGAATCCAAAGAAACTCGAGTGGACAAGGCTTTATGTAAAGGGTCGAAAGTAACCTTTTTTTAAATTTATTTCCTTAGTCCTTAATGAACGGGCAGCTGATCCAAAAGACGTTAGTTCTATTGAAACCAGATATCATAAAGAGAGGTCTAGCAGGAGAAATCATCAATCGCTTTGAGAAAGCTGGATTGAAAATCGTAGCTTTGAAAATGATCTGGTTCACCCCAGAACTCGCTGAGAAGTTCTATCCTTCTGATGAAAAGTGGTACGAGTCTGTTGGAATGAAAGTATTAACAAGATACAGTGAAATGGGATTAAATCCCAAAGAAGAGTTTGGAACTGAAGATCCTATTGAGATTGGAAAGCAGGTCAAGCAATGGCTGATTAATTATATGACATCTGGTCCAGTCGTAGCTATGGTTTTGGAGGGAGTGAATGCTGTGGAGGTCGTTAGAAAGCTCGTGGGAGCTACCGAGCCAGCTAAAGCTGCTCCGGGAACCATAAGAGGAGATTACTCGCATATGTCCATTGCCTACGCAAACTGGAACAAAATTGCGTTGAGAAACGTAGTTCACGCATCTGAAAATGAAAAAGAGGCTGAGCGTGAAATAAATGTTATCTTCAAGCCAGAAGAAATCTACGAATACAGAAGAGACATCGAAGAGGTCATTTACTAATGAAACCACAAGTTAGCTGGCTAATCGTTGGAATACTTTTTGTAGCTACTCTTATTTTTATTTCAAGCATATATCACTTTTTCACGAATCCCATACGCATTCTTGAGATTCCCACCCCCTCCGGAAAAAACATAACACTAAAAATAACTGGAGAAGATGTTATAAGGATTTTCAAATCATCAACCAAAAAAATACAAATTAACATAACCGAGAGAAACCCCAAACTAGACGAAGCAGTTTTAAAACTCAATCAAATAATCTCGAGACATAAAAAAGAGTACGTATTTTACTACGACGAGATTCAAAAGTTGTATCCCGAGAGATATTTCATAATTTGCACTCCTGAGGGTTGTGGATATTATTACTTCACAGTTGCCGGGCTCGTTCGCGCAAACTACTCTGAGCAAAGAATAAAAAATCCTTTAATTATATACTTTGACGATAATACTTTTGAAGAACTCGTAGATCTTTTAAATGAGAGCGATCAAGCAGTCATTGAAAGGTTCAAGGAATATCTAGTTGATGGTAAAATACGAGTTAAAAACTTTAGGCTAATCGCGGAGCGAATAGTGGAAAGATATGAAAAACATTAGATCGCCTATAATAGTAGTGCTCGGACACGTAGATTCTGGAAAGACTAGCTTACTCGACAAAATTCGCAAAACTTCGATCGCGCAGAAAGAAGCAGGAGGCATAACTCAACATATTGGAGCTACAGAGATTCCAACAAAAGTTATTCAAGAAATCGCGAAACCACTCCTTCACCTGTTTCAATTCGATCTCAAAATACCCGGTTTACTTTTCATTGATACTCCAGGTCATGAAGTTTTCACAAACTTACGTAAGAGAGGTGGTTCAGTAGCTGATTTAGCTATAATTGTTGTAGATGTCTTCGATGGATTTCAACCTCAGACCTACGAGGCTCTCGAGATCTGCAAGCAGTTTAAAGTTCCCTTCGTAATCGCTTTAAACAAAATAGACAGGATATCTTATTGGACTCCTCACGAAAACGCGCCTATTCTCGAATCTATCAAAAACCAGGATCCAAAAGCCCTTCAAATTCTTGAAGAAAAATTGTATACTGTTGTTGGTCAGCTTTACGAGTTGGGATTTGACTCTGAAAGATTCGATCGCGTAAAAGACTTCAGAAAACAAGTTTGTATAATCCCTACTTCCGCTAAAACTGGAGAGGGTATTCCAGAACTCCTCTTAATTGTTGCAGGTCTCGCCCAAAAATTCCTCGAAGAAAAATTGAAAATAAATGTGGAAGGTCCTGGGAAAGGGATAATCCTAGAAAAAAAGGAAGCTAAGGGGTTTGGAACAGTTGTAGACGTAATTCTTTACGATGGAAAGCTCAAGAAGGGAGATTCGATCGTATTTCTTTCTAAATCTGGAATAAAATCTTCTAGGGTTAAAATTCTCCTCAAACCGAGACCTTTAGAGGAGATCCGCGACAAAAAGACAAAATTCGCAGAAGTAGACGAAGTTTATGCAGCGTGTGGAGTCAGGATCGTTGCAGAAGGCTTGGAGGATGCCATTCCAGGATCTCCTTTGTACGTATCCGAAGATACGCAATCTGTAAAAG
>CAYXSZ010000016.1:0-4589 GCA_964468425.1 Candidatus Woesearchaeota archaeon
AAGCTCTGAGAGTTCACGACTTTAAAGACCTGAATAAGCACGTAGAAGATTTATACAGGCGACTTCTAATCTCTTACGATTATTTAAAGTCTTGGTTTTATTTTGCAGCTGAAATTGGAAGCATGCTAATCGCCAGGACAATTTTAATTTTTGCTAGAGCTATAGAGCTTGGAGGAGATGCAAAAAAAATCGGAGAAAAGCTTACGGATTTGTTTTCTAAGATTTTGGATCTTCGAAAGATGAAAGAGCAGTTCCTATCAAACGCACGAGGAATGTTTTATGGGGGTTTTGTATCCTTTGTTGCAGTTCTATACGTTTCTCTTGAGATTCTAAAGCTTTTAAACAACCTTTTCAAGGGGATTTCAACGCTTGTCGGATCCAACATCGTAAGTACGATAGGGCTTCCCATTTTTTCAATAAGTATAGATTTAGTTTTCTTGAGAAACTTTATGGATTTTCTTACGATTTTTCAGGCATTCATCGTCGCATTTATTTTGAAAAACATTGATGGTGGCTCTAAGCTAGGAGCTTTTATTGACCTGGCAATTTTGCTTTGGATAGCATCGTTCATATCTTTGGGTGTCAACTTATTCTTTGCTAAGTTCTTCCTCAATATTAACGTCCTTCCTTCCAGCTAAAATTCTCCTGCTCTTTGAAATGAACGTTTTTAGCCTGTTGTTCTTGATAAAACAGCTTCCACAAAAATCCTTTTCATCCTTCATCACATAAAACCCCGATTTTTCTTCTATTTCTAATTCACGAGACCTGAATATAGTATTTGCATCCACCTTGAGAATGTTTTTTGTGATATAAGGTCCAAACAACTGAGAACCTTCGATGCTTAACCTAATCCAAGTTTTTTCGCGCTTTCCGATGTATAATCCAAAGCGTTGCACATTGAAAAACTTTAAATAATTCTTAATAGTTTTATAGGCTATATAGATCTTCCCCTCCTTGTTGGAAAACCAACAAAAACTTTTAGAAAAACTTTCTAAAAGCTTTTTGTCTATTCCATAGTCAAGAGATAGCTTTTCGAGGATTTCTCTAACTTCTTTTTTTGAGAGCTCCCTAAACTTCATCGATTTATAAGCGCTTAATAACCTCCTCCAAATACTCTACTTGGCTAGGTTTGACGCCTAAAGCCTTCGCATACTTTCTTCCGATCTGAGAGTCCTTCCTAAGTAAATAAATTAATGTATTCAAATATACCTCCCGGATTCGCTTTAGGGAAGTATGCAGCCTTTCTTGAAGTTCTTTTGCAACGTTTGCTAAGAACTCTTTTAAACTCTTATATTGCGCCATTTTTTTAACGCGAGATGGCATCTGATACCTCGTAAACTTTTTGTATCTTTGTTTCTTTGAAAGAGCAACTCCCGCATACATGAGGGTTGTATAGTACTTTAGAAGACCCCAATACTGTCTTCTGTATATTCTAGAGTAGAACTTGTTTGCGTTTGACATCCAAATCAAAGCTTCATAGATCTCTTGAAGATCCTCGTATTCGTTGGGAATGTTCTCTTCAATCCAGGTTTCTATTTCGCTTGGATCCATGTCTACTTCGGAAAACGGGAGAGTAGCTCCAGTAATCGTCGTAGCTTTGAACATCTGACCAAGTGCCTGAAATATAGTCTTCTCCCTTTCTCTGTAGCCTAGAATACTGAGATCTTTCATAGTTATCCTTCTTCCGAGATTAGCTAGAGTTTGAAGATCGTTGATCGCGCTTCTTAAGTCCCCTTGTGACCTCTCTGCGAGGGTTTTCAATACAGTGTCGTCTATCTCTAGGTTCTCGGCTAAGACGATGCGCTTTAGAGCTTTGTAAATGTCTGTAAGAGTCAGCTTTTTAAATTCGACAAGTTCGCAGATCTCCCTAAGTCTTTTGAATCTAGGATCCCAAGGATCGTTAGCCGTAAATATCACGGGCCATCTAGCGGTATTTGCAATGTTTATAAGAGCTGCTAGGCCTCCTCTATCTTCTTTTCCAGCCATCCCGTCAACTTCATCAATGAGAATTATTCTACCCTTGAAAAAGAAGGGTCTGCTCTTTACAGATTCGTCTAATATCTGGTGGACCATTCTAGCCGATCTAACGTCAGAAGCGTTGAGTTCCACAACTTCATATCCAAGTTCTCTGGCAATAGCATAAACAGAGCATGTTTTTCCAACTCCAGGTGGACCATATAGCAGTAAAGCTCTCTTTGGAACGTTTGGATATTTTATAATAAAAGTTTTAATTTTTTGAATAGCTTGAGCTTGATTTATGATTTCCCCTGAGTTTTTTGGTGCGTACTTTCGAATCCAAGGAACGTCTCGCCTCATCTCCTCAAGAAATCTAAAATACTCTTGCGCTTAATAGATTCGCAAGGGATCACCGCCTTATACGTTTCATTCCCCGCTTCGAAACTGATTTTAACTAGATATTGACCAGCGACTTCCGTTACGTTCAACTCACACCCATCCATAGATCCTCTCCCTATGAATTTTATAGAACACGCTCCGTTCCCTCCAAAGTCCACAATCTGGATGTTTTTTATTTCTTTTTTAGCAGAAATGATCACTACAGCGCTATTACTTGAAACTTTACAGCTAGCGTCGAGAAACTCTTGATAAGGCTTAAAGATCTTGTACTGGATTGATAAGTACAAGTAAAAGAGAATAACTGCTACGAAAATTGCAATTGCTCCCCAAAGGAATGTTTTAGGTATTTTCGTGAGATCCATCAGAGTTCTCTGGCTTTCAAACCTAAATAAGCTAAGAGAGCTTCCAATTGAATTATTGGATTTGATCCCTCAACCATCCTGAACTCCAACTCACCTATTTGGTGAATAATTTCGAGCTTAGCTTTCTCTGGTATGTCTAAGGACTGCACTTCTCTTGAAAACAACTTAATTATATCTTCTCCCGCCAATCCATATCTAATCATTGTATCGATGAGTTTATCTCTAGCTTCTTTAAACATTCCTTTCATAGATAGTTCAATAATTTCTTTAATTTCCTTGGGCTTCGCAATCGAAGCTACTTCGTAAATCAAGTCTGCAGAGATTTTTTTAGAATACATCGAGGCTGCCTGTAAAAGATTAATTGCTCTACGCATGTCTCCTTCGGAGACCTCATACAGAACGTCAATTACACCCGGTTCGAGTTCGAGTCCTTCGTTGTTTGCAATATTTTCGAGAATTTGATAAACGTATTCTTTAGCCAATGGTTTAAACCTGAAAACTACGCATCTGGATTGGATTGGTTCGATAATCTTTGAGGAGTAATTGCAAGACAGGATAAATCGAGTGATGTTTGCGTATTGTTCCATAATTCTTCTTAAAGCTTGCTGAGCATCTCTTGTCATAGCATCTGCTTCATCGAGGAATATTATTTTGAATGGAACTTCACCTATAGCGCGAGTTCTCGCGAATTCCTTAACCTTTTCTCGTATAACGTCGATACCTTTTTCGTCCGATGCATTGAGCTCCAGGAAGTTGTGCCTCCAGTTTTCGCCGTACATCTCCCTTGCAAGGGCGAGAGCAGAAGCTGTTTTACCAACTCCTGGAGGTCCCGTAAACAATAAATGAGGCATGTTTTTTTGCTCCACGAAGGCTTTTAGGTGTTTTACAATCTCATCTTGACCTTTAACTTCGTCTAAGGACCTCGGTCTGTATTTCTCCGTCCAGATCTCAAACGTCATTTTTATTAATGTCTACTCGAACTTAAAAAGCTATAACGCTTTAAAAAGCTTTTGTGTCGAGCGAGTGGCGCGAAACGATCAAGAGAGGATCAATTAAAAAGATTAGCTTAAGCTATGTTAGACTGCTATTTAGTGTTAAAGACTGCGATTGTAGCTACTACTAACCAGCTTCTTAACCGTAGAGTAAATAGCGGATTAAGCGCTTCAAGGAGGCTAATATCTTTATTCGAACGAGCTTGGCTTTAGTCCTACGCTTGTAGTTCTCCTACGCACTCGCATTGCGGGTAAAAACTATGATTTACTCGACAACAGAGCTCCAGTTTAATAAACATTTGTTTGACTGTAAAAAATTTCTTTCGAGCGTAGCTGGGACAAGTTCGCGCCAAAAGACATAAATAAATATCAAGCAACGCACTCCAAATACTCTCCTCTACAGTCTTTGAACGGGTTGGAAGCGTTATACGCCATTCTTCGTTAGTTTCTAAGAATCCGAGACTCAACATAGTTTTCACGAAAACTGCTTGGGGAGGCAAGAATTTAATAAACGAGTTAAAAGGGAAAGTATCGCTTCAGAAGCAGTTGTATTCGCTACAGATAAAAATAAAAATAGTATAAATAGACTATGGCTAGATTGTTTCATTTCAGACCTTTAGTCAGGAGAGATCTGCTTTTAGATACCTACAACAGAATTAAAGAAGAAAAGCTCAATGTAAAGATTTCTTTGGATATGCAGATCTGCGTTGAGCTAAATCCAAAAAGTATAAATATTCTGAAGTCGGACGGAAAAGAAATGGGAGTTTCAGGAGGGTGCAATACAAAAAACGCTTTACAATTTCCTAGAAACTACATAGATGGAATTACATTAACGCTTGGAGGTAAGAGTTTTGCTATTTACTCTCAAAGAACAACATAT
>CAYXSZ010000017.1:0-2645 GCA_964468425.1 Candidatus Woesearchaeota archaeon
ATCGAGATATCATCATATCTTTAAAATTTAGAAAACTAGAATCCTAAAGAACTCAAATTTCCTAGGTATTCCTTTTAAGATCTACCTGTATGTAAAAAGTAGGTTTTTAGTTTATTTATGCTATTTTTAACGAAATTCGTAACAAGCGATGAGAACCTTTCCTTTACGCGCTCATATTTAGCGTATAACTGATTTACTGTGCTGAAAAAAATGAAATAATTCAAATATCGAAAAACTATAGATTCTATATATGTTGGAAGGCTGGACATGTTTTTAACAACATTTATACCAAATTCTACGGCGAGCCCTACAGTAGAATCATACAAAAAGTAAAATGGTGCCAACTTCCTGGTAATACCTGCGTATTCTTTAAAACCGCGAAATTTTATTTTTAAAGACCTTTCCTTATAACTTTGGTATAACCCTTCAATTAAATCTCCTACAAAAGCAAAATACCCAGGAGCTAATAGACTAAATAACACTAAATCTAATATATGAGTACCTGCCTTATCTAATCCATTTTCCATAGCAATTTTATTTATTTCATAGAACAACCCCGAAAAAGTTAGAGCACTTATAGTAGTTCGTAAAGCGACTTTGAATCCGTTAATTGACAGTTAGATAAAAAGCTTATTTGCTTTTAAGGGATTCGACCTTTTGAGTGCTATTTAAGGATAAAAATGTCTTATGTGCTAAATAATTCATGACGAGAGCTTCACGATCTGAGGGGTGACGACAACTGCCTCGTCTGAAGATAATTAAAAATGTGTGAAGAACAAGGTTTAGAAATGAAGGTGTGGCTGAACGGGGAGATAGTGGAGGATCCGAAAGTTCCGATAACTTGCCACGCACTACATTACGGAACCTCTGTGTTCGAGGGAATAAGATGCTACGAATCTGTAGATGGAAGGCTCGGGATATTTAGATTGAAAGATCATGTTAAAAGGTTCTTCTACTCCGCTAGTGTTCTTAGAATGAAGATAAATTTCTCCCAGGAGGATCTAATTAAGGCTTGCAAGGAAGTTGTAAAGATCAATGACCTCAAGGATTGCTACATAAGACCTATTGCTTTCTACAACTTCGGTAGAATCGGATTAGACGTTCGGAATCAAAACGCTGACGTAGCGGTATTCGCGATAGAGTTTCCGAAATATCTCGGAGAGGAAGTGGTTTCTGTGAAGATATCCAGCTACCGAAGAATACATCCAAACACATTTAAAGTGGACGCCAAGATTGGTGGTTATTACGTTAACTCGGTTCTAGCAACGCTAGAAGCTAAAGAATTTGGATTTGACGAGGCTCTTTTATTAGATTACGAAGGAAACATCGCGGAAGGTCCGGGCGAAAACATTTTCTTCATAAAAGGAGACAAGCTGATAACCCCTCCCGCTATTTCGATACTTCCAGGCATAACTCGAGATTCTGTTATCGCCTTCGCGAGAGATCTGGGGTACGAAGTAGAAATCAGAAACGTTCACGTAACAGAATTGGAACTCTTCGACGAAGCGTTCTTCACCGGAACTGCTGCGGAAATCACTCCAATCAAGAGAATAAATCGTATAGAGTACTCCACCAAAAAATCAAGGGAGATACAAAACTATTATCAAAAAATCGTGAGGGGAGAAATAGAAAAATACCTCCATTGGATAGATTTTATAGAGTAGGGGGATAAGTAAGGGGTAAAAGTAGAATAAAAAAAACAACGCTCTTCGGAGCGCCTATTTTTTGTCCATCATCTTCATCAAAAATTTAAGCTATTAACTTGTCTAAACACACCACAGATTCGCAAGAACTCCGTGACTTGTTTAAGGTCTTTAATAGTGTCTTCGCTCAGTTTGGCTTCAGCTTCTGTGAAGAAAATGTACTTACCTGGTCTGTATTTATCTGGGTGCGATTCTAACTTCCTTAGATTGATGTTGTACTCATAGAAAACATCTAAAACTCTCTTGAGAGCTCCCGGCTTGTCTTCAACGGAAAAGAAAAGCGCAGTTATGTTTCCATCCCTCTCGCCTTCTGGCTTTCTTATTAGATAAAATCTAGTAATATTTTTGTCTTTCAGATCTTGGATTCCTCTTTTTAGAATAACGCATTTATTCAGTAATGCAGCAGTTTCTGAAGCTATAGCTACTGAGCAGTCGTCTAAAAGCTTTATAGCTTCTGCAGTACTCGAAGCGTAGCGAATTTCCGCGCTTGGAAAGTAAGTCTTTATGAAATTGTAGCATTGGAGAATTGCTTGTGGATGTGAATAAACAACCTTTACCTCCTTTAAATCACCAATATTTCTTCGAGATACGAGGCAGTGATTAATAACTAGCTTCGTTTCTCCAAAAACCTCCACGTCGTATTTTAGCAAGCACTCCAAAGTTTGAATTACGGTTCCTCCCGTGGTGTTTTCGATAGGAACTACTCCATAATCTACCTTACCATCCAAAACAGCTTTGAAAACTTCTTCAATTGCGCTGAAATACACTAGAGGTAACCTGGACTTAACCAGTTGCAGGGCGGCTTCTTCGCTGAAACTACCTTCCGGTCCTAAAACTCCTATCTTTTTGTAAACACCTACATGAAAGTATTCCTCCTGTTTCGTCCATTCAATCAAGTCTTCTATAATTTTCTTGACCCACAAGGGATTTAGACCCAATTTC
>CAYXSZ010000018.1:0-5854 GCA_964468425.1 Candidatus Woesearchaeota archaeon
GTATTACCGAAGATTATGAAATATTTGTTGAGTTCAGTAAGAGTACGGGAAGAGCTAGGAGAGTTTACGTTAATGGTGAGCTTTTTGGAACTATCGATCCTAGTACGGGTTTCATAATCCTTTCCTACCGCGGAGCGGAGATTGTAAAAGGTTACTTGGATTTTCCGAAATATAGAGTTGTTATAGCCGAAGAAGCCGTTCCATTTGTTGAAATTGGAAAGTCTGTGTTTAATAAGTTTGTACTTGAATGCGATCCCGAAATTCTTCCCAAGGATGTTGTTTTGATAGTCGACAAAAAGGATGAACTCATCGCTACGGGAGTTGCAGTTCTTTCTGGAAGAGAGATGCTAGAATTCGATGTAGGGATTGCTGTTAAGGTAAAACATGCTAGAAAAAATCGTTAAGGTTAGGGGAAAAACAAAGTTTGAGAAGAAAATTATTCGCACCGCTATCTTTGTCTGGAACTTAGTTTTGTATTCTGTTCCGCTTAACCTGTTTGAATTCAAAATAATTCCAGTACCGCAGTTCGTGTTAGATACTCTATCAAGTCTGGAAACCGCTTTGCTGAATTCTGTAGGAATCGCCGCGAATCTGACAGGAAACACAATCTACGCGTGTGGAGCAAGCTTTACAATAGCTCCAGAGTGTTCTGGATATAAATCTCTGTTAGGATTGTTTGCAATTGTTATGGCAACACCCACAAAGGATTTAAGAAATAGAGTCAAATGGTTTTTATACTTATCTCCGATTACGATCGCTTTGAACTTTTTAAGAATCTTTAGCACCGTACTGTTGCACTGTTCGCTAAACATAGATATAGAGTTTGTCCATAACGTTCTGTGGCAAATTTTAACAACTCTAGCGGTGTTTTTCCTGTGGTTGTTCTTTTTAATCAAAAACAGGCAAAATCTCATAGAGTTTTGACTTCGCTTAAGAGATTTCTCAGCTTTTTAAAAGTTTGCTCGTCTAATTTTTCTACAAAAATAACCCGCTTTTCCTCGACATACATTCTAACAAAATCTCCCTCGGAAATGCCAGATCCTGTATAGATAAAAGTCCTAGAGCCCTTTTCAGTAGCAATGGTTAAGTATTTATCAGAGACCTCGACTACTCTCCCGTAAAGAACTCCCTCTTTAGATACGTCCTCAAAGGATTCGAACATTTTTAGCCTTTGTAAATAAATCTTAAATAGTGAGGAAGTCGCGCCGCTGCGGAACAGTGAAGAGACTACTGGGGACTGAATCCAGGTTCTATCTCGCTAACGCTGTTATTCTCCCAAAATCGTCGAATAGCAAGGTTTAAAAACATTCCAACTTTCTTACTAGTATGACATTCAAGGTAGTAAGAATTTCCAGCAAAGGACAACTAGTCATCCCGCAAGAGATAAGAGACAGAATGCAAATCAAGGAAGGAGACAACTTCATCATATTCACGGTCTCCGACGATGTGCTTGTTCTTAGAAAAATTGTCTTCAGCGACGAGAATTACAAAACATTCAAGAAAAAGTTCATCGAAGCCTTGAAGGAACTGAACGTCGAAATCAGCGAGGATCTCTTAGACAAGGCGTTTGATCTAATGATCAAAAAGTGTATCAATGAAAGTGATAACGCTTAGGGACGTGACAAAGATTTATAGGTTGGGAAAAACAGACTTTAAAGCGTTGGATGGAATTTCGCTAGAAATTCGAAAAGGAGAATTCATATCAATTATGGGACCTTCCGGTTCGGGAAAGTCCACGTTACTTCACATTATGGGCTGTCTAGACAGACCAACTTCGGGAGAGGTTTACGTTCTTGGAAAGGATGTCAGAAAACTTAGCGACAACGAATTAGCTAATTTAAGAAACCGTAAAATTGGCTTCGTATTCCAGCTATATTACCTTCTTCCGAACTTGACGGCATTGGAAAACGTAGAAGTTCCGATGATCTTCGCAGGGCTTCCTAAAGAAAAGAGAGTCAAAAGGGCTATGCAGCTGCTAAAGCTTGTCGGAGTGGACGATGTACATGATCACAAGCCAGTAGAACTTTCTGGAGGGCAGAGGCAGAGAGTAGCGATTGCAAGAGCCCTCGCTAACGATCCAGAGATTATCTTAGCAGACGAGCCTACGGGAGCTCTGGACATAGAGTCTGCAGAAGTTGTAATGAACATCTTCAAAAAGCTAAATAAAGAGGGAAAAACTGTGGTGATAATCACCCACGATCCAAAGGTGGCGGCGTACGCGGAGAGAATAGTGGTTATCAAGGGTGGTAAGATTGTAGCAGATGGCGTAAACATTGATGAAGCGACTGAAATTTTAAAGAAATAAAATGGTTCGAAGGTTCGCTTCTTTCTTAATTCTACTAGCACTTCCAACCGTATTTTCTACTCCGATCATAGATGTAGCAAAAACCTACTCAATACCAAAGGTTCTAGAACCAAATACCAAAGCAACTGTGTTCGTAGCGATTACAAACCCATATAATTATACATTGTCTTATGTTGAAGTAAAGTTTGACAGCAACGAACGCGTAAAGATTGTATCCGACGACGAATGGGATTTGGGAACGATCCATCCTCACGAGTTCCGGTTTGTTCCCCTAGAAGTCTCGATAGGAAATTGCAGGAATTCCGTTCAAACTGTTCACGCGGAGATCGAGTACTACTCTCCGTTCGGTTACGAGGATGTAGACGAATACCTTCCATTAATAATTACAAGCGTTCCTAGGCTGGAAATAGCAAAGGTATACACCATTCCCGATCATCCAAGAACATTTGATAAAGCAAAGTTATGCATAACGCTTGCGAACAACGGATCTTCTGAACTAAAGAATATAAATGTCGTAATACTGGGTTCGAGGTGTTTGTTAGTCTTATCTCCTAACTTAAGGATAATAAATAAACTAAAGCCGGGAGAAACCAAAACAATTACATATGAAATAAAAACTACGAACATTCCTTGTCAAGTTCCAGTAAGAATACTTTATACAGATTGGGCGGGAAATTCTTATAACGTTACTGAATCTATTGGGCTAGACGTGTCTCAGAGTCTCGGCACGGTTTCTATAAAGAATTTAACTTACGAAAATGCGATCGCTGGAGAGAACAACCATGTTTTGTTAAGGATTGTAAACGAAGGGAATAGAGAAATCAAGAATATCATAGTCAAAATAGCCAGCGATCCCAGATCTCCACTAAGTTTTAGCCCGCAAGAATTCTTTATAGAAAAGCTGAACCCGTATATGTACAAAACAATAGACCTATCAGTCTACGCCAATCCAGACGCAGAGGGTGTTTACAAAACGCCAATACTTGTAAGATATAGCATAGATTCGGGAAAGTTCGTAAATGATAGCTTCGTTTTAACTATAAAGGTCTCTAGGAAGCCCAGTCTATTAGTTTATGTGAGTTCCATAGAGAAAAATCAGATAGACTTAGCTATAGCGAATGTGGGAAGCGTTAAAGCTAGAAACGTGTACGTAACACTACGAGATGGAAATTGCTATCAAGTAAAAGAAAAATCTATCGAATTCATAGGAGATCTCGATAGCGGAGATTACGATACAGCGAGCTTCGAGGTGGAACCCACGGCGAGTTCGTGCAAACTGAAAGGTATAGTTTACTATCAAGACGCTTTAGGACGCAACTACACGCAAGGCTTCGAGATCCCAATTAAGTTTCCAAAAGAGGAAGCTACTCGAAGTTCTAGTACACTCTACATAATTGGAGCTCTCCTGATCTTTGTTGGAACGATTTACTACTTCTTGGTGAAAAGAAAACAAAATGCTGAGTGATCTTCTTTTTTTAGCATTCAAGAACCTTCAGAGAAGAAAGCTAAGAGCTTGGTTGACGACTCTTGGCGTGGTAATAGGAATTTCTTCGGTGGTGTCTTTAATTACAATTGGAACTGGAATGGAAAAAGCTATAGAAGAATCGTTTTCTAAAATGGGAAAAGATAAATTGATGATTTTTCCAGGAAAGCTAGCTGGGTCTGTACCTGGAACTCTTTTCATGGGTAAACCGTTCACCATCGAAGACGCTGAAAAAATAGAGAAGCTTCCAGACGTGAAATTTGCAGTTCCCATAGTATTCACAGTTAGCACTGCTATGTACAAGGGAGAGAGCTATCCAGTCGTGATATTTGGACTCCCACCTGAGAAGGTGAGTAAAATGGGCGGAATTGGCTACAGCTTATACGCTGGAAGATTTCTAAGAAAAGGAGATAAGTATTCCTGCATTGTAGGTTACAAGCTAGCAAGGGATGTATTTTCTGAGAACATGAAACCCGGGAGCAAGCTTAAGATCGGTGAAGTCTCTTGCAAGGTTGTAGGAATCTGGGAGCCAACCGGATCGAGCACAGAAGACTACGCAGTTTATCTGCCGATAAATGTCCTAAAAGAAGATTTTCACATAGATGAAGTTAGAGTTATAGTTGCTCAAGCAAAGGACGTTGACAAAGCCATTACGGAGATCAAAAAATACTTGAAAAGAAAGAGGGGAGAAGACTTTAGTATCATGACCGCGGGACAGGTTTTATCTCAAGCTAAAATGATTTTAGGCATAGTTTCTTTAGTAGTGGTGGTAATTGCAGGAATTTCGCTGATAGTTTCCGCAATCGGAATTATGAATACGATGTACATGGCAGTTACGGAAAGAACTAAAGAAATTGGTATAATGAAAGCGATCGGAGCCAAAAACAAAGATATTCTCCTGATTTTTCTCTTTGAGTCGGGCTTACTTGGAATGATTGGTGGAATCGTTGGAAACGTTTTAGGACTAGCAGGAGCGCTTCTAATTGAGAAGATCGCTGTTTCGAATGGTTACTATCTCTTCAGAGCATATGTAGATCCTTTCGTGATAATTGGGACGATCTTATTTGCGTCTCTAATCGGAGTCATTTCTGGGCTCGCTCCAGCTAGAGCAGCTTCAAAGCTCGATCCAGTTGATGCTCTGAGAGAGGAATAATTTTTAATAAGCCTTGTTTCTATACTTCTCAAGGAATTCTTCTATATCATCTTTGAATAGTATCTTGTTTTTAACTAAATGCTCTGCAAGAGGTTTCACATAGTACCTAACAATGTTGCGAGAGGAGATTAGATATAAGTTAATAAAAAATACTACGATGCTTAAAATGACAGATGTCTTTAGATTTTTGTAAAAGCTACTGAATTTAGAGATTCAAGAGCATAAAAGGATTTAATTTTTTTTAAATCATGAAAACATCGTATAGTATGGCTCGATATAAAATAAAGTCTGGAGGATGCTATTATATTTCGGGAGAAAGTATAGATTGTGTTTTTAATAGAGTTTTATCTATTTTAAGATCCTTTTCCAAAGAAAGAACAAAAATTGCGGTAAACGACAGCAAATTTTGTGAAATTCTTTTTGAAGCAAACACCCTAACAGAACTTGGGGCAGCAACTTATTATCTAACTGGTGAAACATTGCATTTTATTAATATGGACAGTAGCTTGGATAAAATTGAGTTTATAGAGCCACCTAGATCTAGTTTAGATGAAGTGGTGATTAAAGCTGTAGAAAGAGTTCTCGTACATAGAGAACATTCGTATATATTTGTAGATGTAAGCTATGGATCTTTTAACGTAAAGTTAAAACATCATAGTGACAAATACGTTGCGGGTTTTGATAAAAGGGCTGTATTTCTTAAAAAAGAGATTTATCGGGTAATGAGAGCTTTATCCAAAGCGGGAGGATGGGTTCCTACATATTAACGAGAAATACAAATCATTTTCTTCTGGCTCGCAAAATGTAAGCTTTAATGAACTCTCTTTCCTTTTCGTGAAAGAAATAGAGCTTTCCAAGCTTAAACTTAGTCTCGCAAAGAACTAGAATTTCAAAGTTCTTTAAATAATGCTTA
>CAYXSZ010000019.1:0-3816 GCA_964468425.1 Candidatus Woesearchaeota archaeon
TCTGTTTTTCTCTGGAGAAATGTGAACTACTACAAAACCATTTCTTTGCCAAAAGTTTATTAATTCTTCTGTGGCTCCAAATCCAGATCCAATCCAATCATACTTATTTTTCTTGCACCACTCCGATAGACCCCTTAGAGCTAAAGAACCAAGCCCTCTTCCTTGAACTTCTGGATGCGTCGCAATTCTCACAATTCTTAATCCTTTTAGCTTGGGAAACTCTTTTTCTCGGAAATGCTTTGCAACAACATCTGGAATTATGTTTCCTTTTGGTTTATAATCTTTTAACATTCGATTTATTGTTTCTTCGGGGATTCCTCCTTCATACGCTATCTGGATGGCGGTTACAACCTTGTTAGACTCTAGTTCGAGGGAAAATCCATCATGATGGGGAGCGTCTGCGATCATAGCCACATCATTCGGTCTGTTTTGGTAATGTGCAAGTATATAGATTCCAACAAACTGTCTAAGTTTGTCTTCTTCTTTCTCAAACCATTTTTCAAGAGGTACTTTATAGAATTTTGCTCGTTTGTCTGAAATTAGTTTTATATCATTTTCATCAATAGGAGCTGGCTCTGCGTCAAGTAAAAGAGTATCAAATAACCATCTCTCGACGGGATCTCCATCGTTGTATCTAATCGGCTCTCTCATTTTGTATTCTAACACGTCAAAGCTTGTTTTCTCCTTAAGATGTTTGAGAAAACGCACAGAAAACGATCTTCCTGCTCCCTCGTATCCATGAACCGTCGAGGAAAAAACCAACCTTTTATACCTTTTTAGATAATCGTACAGAATCGTAATGCTAATTCCAGCCGCTTCATCGACGAAGAGAAAGTCGTAGCGCTTATCAACAATGTCTGCGGGTTCTCTATACTCTATAAATATTTTATTTTTAATTATAAACTTTCTTCTTGAAACTTTCTTGAATTCAATTCCTAATTTCTTTAAACCTAGCTCAAGAAATTCAAATAACGTTTCTATATTGTCAATAGATGGGGAAGTGATTCCTATATCGTATTTTCCTTTTTTATCTAGTAGGATTTCGGTCAAAGCAGAGATTGCTAGACCCAATACGGCACTTTTTCCTCTACCTCTATCTGCAATTAGAACTATTGCCTTATTTTTATCTAAAACGCTCTCCAAAAGCTTCAGGGCTTCTACTTGATCCTGCGTATAACAAACTCTATATATTCTTTCGGAGAACCTGGTTTTGTCTGGTAAAATTATCCTTTTTCTTTCCGGAAAGATAACATCTTTTTCTTCAGGTGGCACATCCTTTATAATACCTTTTTCTGTATCGTATATCAAAATTCCTTCGTATTCGAGTAATTTTCGCTTAAATCGCTTTTCGAAAATTTTTTTGACATCTTTTAGCTCATAAGGTGGTGTAAGGAGATGTTCATGAAATGTTGTTGTGATGTTCTCAAAATTCTCAAAATCTTCGACAAGGAAGAAGATAAGTCCTCCTCCACGCACAGTTCCGATTATTCTTCCGAGATCATCGGGTGTTAGACTCTTGTACATGTCTAGAACGAGAAAATCATATGTTTTACCCATGTAATCTTTTGATTTCTTGTATTTTCCACGAGAGAGTTCCAGATAAGGTGGATTTTCTTTGTTTATAATGTCTTCGAACTCGGAGTATCTCTTCAGAAAATCTCCGTAATAATCTTCTGTAATGTATAACCCCTTTATTTTTGTCCGGAAATTATACAAAACCTTAGCATATTCTATGATAATTCTCGCACAGATCTTTTCTCCACCTTTTCCTGAAATAACAATTATTCTTCGATGATTTTTGCGAATAGCACCTGCAATCGCGTTTTCGATGGCTTCCTTTAGATTATGAGGTTCTAAGTTGAGCTCTACTTTGACCATATTTTTCTATCATAAAAAGATCTTTAATAGTTATAAAATTAAGGACGAGGAACTTAGAAGGTTGAAGAAGAGAATGGAGGAGTGCATCCATACGCTAAAGAGACGCCATTCCCGCATTTCGCAAGCACGCATCGCTTATCCTCGACTTTACAAAGAAGGAGTTTTCTTTGACTATAAGATGCAAAATTCTATCCTTTAGAATTCTTTAAGTGGATGACGTCAACAAAGTTTATAATATTCTTAACTTAAATTTATTAATTTATAACAACTATCTCCACAAAGGAATAGATTATTTTTCCTCCTTTTTCTAAATCGTAAAATAGAATCCTCATCTTTATAATCATGTCTGGATAGTAAAGCTTCGAATTCTAAACACAGAATTGGACCTCTTAACTTTCTGTTTAATTGTTTCACACTTTATTTACACATAGATTCTTGATTTAGGATTCTCTCGTGCTATTTAGATCTTATGGTTTTTTACTTGTAGCGGAAAAAGTTTCCAAAACTCACGGTAAAAATAAAAAATTACTCTATATTTTTGTAGCAGAACCACCAGTCAAAACACTTTACTTCTCCTTTTTTCTCCATTTCTTCCCTCTCTTTTCTTTCATCAAGCGAAGAAGCGGGTGGTATAATTACATTGTCTCCAATCACAGAACCAGATCTCCATTCAAGCTTGTCAACATACCAGTTCGCCGGAGTTGCGATTTCATACTTATCGGCGGTTTGCAAGGCTTTAACCAACCTTAAGATTTCGGTTATATTTCTACCAACCTCTTGAGGATAATATAAAATAGCGCGTATAGTTCCTTCTTGATCCACTACAAACACAGCTCTAACAGTATTGGTTCCTTTATATGGAGAAATCATTCCAAGTTTCTTCGCGAGCTTTCCCGTATCGTCTGCGATCACGGGAAATGGAATCTCAACTCCAAGTTTTTCCTCTATCCATTCTATCCACTTTATATGAGAGTAAATCTGATCAATACTTAAACCTATTAACTCACAATTCATTTCTTTAAACTTCTCGTAATTTCTCGCGAACTCTACGAACTCAGTCGTACACACTGGAGTAAAATCTGCCGGATGGCTAAATAAGACGAACCACTTTCCTTTAAAATCCTCTGGTAGTTTTAACTTTCCTTGTGTAGTTTGTACTTCTACTTCAGGAAACTTTTCCCCTATAACTGGCGTTCTTTCGTCCATGAAATCTATTAGTTCGAAAATCTTATTAATAATTTTTTGACATTATAACAAATGGTTCGAATTTCGAAAATCGATGAAAAAGACAAGAAAATAATCGAGATTCTCGAAGAGAATGCACGAACACCTTACACAGAAATTGCTAAAAGACTAGGAATTACAGAAGCTGCAGTGAGAAAGCGAATTAAGAAGCTTGAAGAATTTGGAATTATTCGGAAATACACTATAGAAGTTAATAACAAAGTTCTGGGGAGGAAAGTTGCTTGGATAGGGCTAGATGTAGAACCAGACAGCTTTGTTAACATTATAAACAGGCTTAAAACTCTAAAGGTTAGAAGAATTTATCTTTCTATAGGGGATCACGATTTGATGCTTGAACATATTTACGAAAAACAAGACGATCTTAATCAGTTAGTAAATGTTATTGAAAATTTCCCGGGAGTAAAGCGAGTTTGCCCTGCAATTCTAGTAGATCTCATTGTATGAGGCACGCAGGAGAGTAAATTTCTTCGAATCTTTGATACAATTTTAGCGTTCTGGCGTCGAATATCATAGCATACCCGTTATTGGTCACCAAAACATAGCTGGAAGTTACGTAAAGAGTTGCAGAATTGATATTCCTCACTCTACCTATATTTAATATCTTCTTTTTGTTTAAGGAAAGATCATATTCGATGAGGTAAAGATCTCCTTTATGAACCCCAAGCAGAAGTATACTTTCATAGTTAGCTCTAA
>CAYXSZ010000020.1:0-6202 GCA_964468425.1 Candidatus Woesearchaeota archaeon
TTTAGCTTTCTTTTTAGCTTTTGGAAATCGTTGACATTTCTGGCGAGAATGTTGATGCAATTTTTACCCGAAAGGGAGATCTCGACCTTTTCATAGTATCTTTGGAGATGCAATTCCACAGATTCGCCCAAACTCTTTAACCAGCCCGAGACGATCAAAACAAACGCTAGCCCTCCGGAATCTAATAGATGTTTCTTGTCTTTTATAACCTCCTCGCGATACATCTCTAGATAATTTATCGCTTTCTTTATTCCCAATTTAAAAGCTTTCTTTAAATCTTTTTCCCATTCAAAGGCTTCCTTCAATGCGCGAATAGCGGAAAGAATAGTCCCCTCTTTCGGATTTTGAACCGCGCTTCGGGCGAACTCGTATCCCGCTTTTAGAGCCCGTTTTAGGTCTTTGATAGTAATTTTGTCCTTGTTCTTTAGTTCTTCGTGCATACCATAGAAAAACATTGCAAGAATGTTCCCGGAGTTTCCTTGAGCGTTCTCAATTGCACTCTCTGAGATTTTCTCTAAAAGCTCGCCAACGGTTTTTGCTTCGAAGTCTTTGATTCTCTCCCAAACTTGCTTTAGCGTTAAATAAACGTTAGTTCCCGTGTCTCTATCAGCAACGGGAAATGTGTTTATATCGTTAAGAAACTCAACGTGGTTTCGAATTACGAGGAGAGAGTTGTAAAACATTGTTTTGACATCAAGCGCTGAAAGCTCTGTCATTCTTATTAAGTATCTCAAGGTTTAAATTAATTTTTGCTTATTATCGATGATTTGCATCGCAAAGTTTTAAAAGCGAAAAGCTTTATAAGGTAAATGGTAGCGGATTGGATAAAGGAAGTGCTCATCGGAGTGATTTTATTAGCGGTGGGAGTAGTGCTAATCTACTATTACTTGCCAGAGGTTATAAAAGTTATTTTGGGAATTTTAGGACCTCTACTCGCCTTCGTTGGACTGATCTTCCTATGGATCGGAGTAGAGGATAAGAAGTTAGAAAAAGAGCTCAAGGAGATAGAGAAGGAGCTCGAGGAGGAGGAGAAAGAAGAAAAGAAAAAGCAATAGCTCTCTTTTTAAAACTTTTTCCCCTAACTTAAAATGTCAAAGTCATATTACTGGTACGTATCTCAACTCTGGAAGAGACCGAAAGAATACTTGGGAGACCTTTGGAGAGAAAGGTTAATTCGCTGGAGAAGAGAACCAGCAGTTACTCGTGTAGATAGACCAACAAGAATCGATCGCGCTAGAAGACTTGGGTGGAAGCCGATTCAAGGAATGATCATCGTAAGAGTTAGAGTAAAAAGAGGGGGGAGAAAGAGAAAGGACATGCCCAGAGCAAGAAGAACCAAGGCATATTATTGGTATAGAACTCTAGATATCTCTCTCCAGGTAATCGCGGAGCAGAGAGCTGCAAGAAAGTATCCAAACATGGAAGTTCTAGGATCTTATTGGGTAGGAGAGGATGGTGTTTATAAATGGTTTGAAGTGATTCTCGTGGATCCCGCACATCCTGCGATCAAGTCTAGACCTGAGTACGCGTGGATTGCCCAGAAAACACAAAGAAGAAGAGTATTTAGAGGTCTAACTCCAAGAATGAAAAAGCATAGAGTTATTAACGAGAACTGGAATTAGTTTCTATTTGTATTTTTAATAATTTTTAATATTTTAAATCGAAACGAAAAATAATAACGAACTTTAACACCTCTTTTCACTCTCATGTAGATGCAGGTTCTGTAGCATCCCACTTTAATAATTTCAAGCTACCTTTTTTAAAATACGAATACATATAAACCTGATAATTAAGTAGTAATTATGGGTAAAAAGGACATAAAGGAGATCGAAGATCTCCCAGGTGTCGGTGCCAAAACGGCTGAAAAGCTTAGGCAAGCCGGTTATTACACTTTAATGGATCTAGCTACAGCTTCTGTTCAAGAACTAAGCGAAACTGTAGGAATTGGAGAGGAAACTGCTAAGAAGTTAATAGAAACTGCTAAAGAAGCTCTAGGGTTAGGATTCCAATCAGCCTATGATTATTATCTGCAAAGACAGAAGGTGGAAAAAATAACTACAGGTTCTGAAGCTCTAAACGAGTTGCTTGGTGGTGGGATCGAAACCCAGTCTATCGTGGAAGCTTTTGGAGAGTTCGGATCTGGAAAAACTCAGCTGGGACATCAACTCGCAGTCAATGTCCAGCTTCCAAAAGAGAAAGGCGGATTATTCGACTCTGAGCCTGTTAAAGTTGTCTATATAGATACTGAAGGAACATTCAGACCGGAAAGAATACGAGCGATGGCTGAAGCTGTTGGATTGGATCCAGATGAAGCTTTGAAGAACATAATCATTGCTAGAGCAACCAGTACAGATGATCAAATGTTATTCGTAAGGAGGATTCCAAAGCTAATTCAAGAAGGAAACAACGTAAGACTGGTTGTCATAGACTCTATAACCGCTCACTTCAGGGCAGAGTATGTTGGAAGGGGAACTCTCGCGGAAAGGCAACAGAAGCTCAACAAGCACTTGAGAGATTTGTTGAAGCTCGCAACGACATACAACCTAGCAGTGTACGTTACAAACCAGGTAATGGCTAAACCCGATAGTTTCATTGGTATAGACTTAGTTCAGGCAGTGGGAGGTCACGTATTAGCACACGCGATTACATACAGAATCTTCTTGAGAAAAGGTAAAGGGGGGGTGAGAATTGCTAGATTAATTGATGCTCCCCATCTTCCAGAGAGGGAGGTTGCATTTAAGATCACTGAAGAGGGAATTCGCGACGCTTAAATTGTTTTTTTCTTCTGAACAAATTTTTAAATAGAAAGACCAAACATCTTTAAATGGAAAGAGTTGAAGGGTCCTCTCTACTCGGAAGACTGGTCGTCAGCAACAAAGGAAGAAAACTTGGAGAAGTTTCAGACTTAATATTTGACACCAGAAGCGGAGAAATACTTCATATAGTTTTAAAGAATCCGACCGAGTACGCGTTTAAGCTCGGGCTCGAGAAGACGAAAGATAACGAACTTTTAATTCCATTTTCCGCTGTTTTATCGATCGGGGACTTCATCATCATCGCCGAGGAAGAAATCGTGTAAACTTTTAACCTTTTTTAAACTTTATTTTCTAGTTAAAGTCTATCTGGGCCGGTAGCTTAGCCTGGCAGAGCGGCGGGCTCTTAATCTTGGGAGAAACCCGCAGGTCGGGGGTTCGAATCCCCCCCGGCCCGCTTTACAATGAAAATGGTTTTTCAAAGAGCGAACACGATAATTTATTGTTGTAAATCCTTCCGCTTAAGCTCGTAATCTTTTAATTCCGGAATATATTTTTTCAATACCTCTATATGTCTATCTGGAAGAGGGTTTCCAAACACCTTTATTTCAATTTCCTTGTTCTGAACGCTAACGTCGATTGAACTCCTATCCACGTTGAATAGGAACTCGATTAAACCCTTTATTTTGTCCTCCAGCTCTGTAACTTCCCGTATAACTTCTATTTCATAATATAGATCTTTACCAGCTAGTGGATGGTTGAAATCCACAGTGACTCTCCCACCCGACACGCTCCTGATTATTCCTTTTTTTCCATCAATGTTTACAACAAGCCCAGGAAATGGCTTAATTCCTCTCTTAGTGAACTCTTGGAGAGGAACGAGCTTTATCATAGATTCTCTTCGCTCTCCGAATGGTTTCTCGAACTCAAACTTATAATCTTTACCGGGTTTGACCTTTTCTAGAGCTTTTTCAACGAATTCGTAAATCAATCCAGCCCCCACAGGAACTATTCTTGGTTTCTCGGAGATGTCGAAAAGTTGCATCGTATCTTTAATGTACGCTCTATACTTTATTTCAAGGTAACGCATTTTAAAGGAAGCGTCCGAAAACTTTATTTTCTTTCCAACGCTTATCCATATAAGAAAATTTAATAAGGTTTTAATAATAGTATTTCTCTAAGATGGAGCCACAGAAATCAGTTGATGTTGTAGATAAAGAGCTCGAGGAATTTCTTGCTCAAACGATTAAGAGAATTAAGGTTGTCGGTTGCGGAGGAGGTGGTACGAATACTGTCGACAGACTTTACGAAATGGGTGTATATGGGGCAGAGTTAATTGCTATCAACACAGATGTGCGTCACTTAGTTAAAGTTCGCGCTAATCGAAAGATTCTAATTGGTAAGCAGTTAACTCGTGGTCTCGGAGCTGGAAAAGATCCAAAGGTGGGGGAGGAAGCTGCTAAAGAATCAGAACAAGACATAAAAGCAGCTCTAGAGGGATCTGACGTAGTTTTCATTACATGTGGTTTGGGAGGTGGAACTGGTACTGGTTCTGCTCCAATTGTGGCTGAAATTGCTAAAAAGCTCGGAGCAATTGTAATTGCGATTTGTACTTGGCCCTTCTCGGTCGAGGGTAGAAACATTTGGGATAATGCGCTGTACGGACTCGAGAAGCTAGAAGATGTCGTGGATCTTTTAATCGTAATTCCAAACGATAAAATCCTCGAACTTTATCCAAATGTCCCCATCATTCAAGCATTTAAGGTGATTGATCAGGTTCTCGCAAACGCATTAAAAGAACTCACGGAGCTACTGACAAAACCTGGATACATAAACGTGGACTTCGCAGACTTTAGAGCGATTGTATCTGGAGCTGGATACGGTTTATTCGGTGTTGGAGAGTCTGATTCTGAGAACAAGGCTGTAGAAGCTGTTGAGAGGGCTTTGAACAATCCATTGATCGATATAGATGTTTCGGGTGCGAGAGCAGCTCTCGTAAGAATAACTGGTTCCGAAGACATGACTCCAGAGGAAATTGAAAAAATTCTAGATTCTGTTAAGTCTAGAATAGATCCAAACGCTACATTGATTTATGGAGTGGCTTTTGAAGAAGGAAAGAAGAACTACATAAGAGTTTCAGTTGTAATAACGAAACTCAGAAGAGCTCCTGAATTGATCTCGAAAGTTAAGGGAGAAGAGCCTATTATAAAGGAAGAAGACAAAAAGAAGCTCGAGGAAGAGCTCGGAATAGAAGTTATCGCATAAATTTTTTAATTTTGCTTTTAGGGGCTAAATCCACCTCCAAAACAATCCCTTTTCAAGAACAAACTCGTTTGCTTTTCGATAAGCTTCGATAGTTCCTATATCAAACCAAACTCCTTTATAAGGGTATCCGTAAACTTCCTCTTTTTTGATTAACCATTCAAAGAATTTCCCGAGCGCATCGAGATCGGAGCTGGATTCTAGGTATTCCTCTAGTAGACTCAATTTTTCTTTTGGGATAACATAAATTCCCGTAGAAATCAAAGTGCTCTTAGGATTTTCGGGTTTCTCCTCGAAACTAAGAATGCGAAGGTTGCTATCTATTTCTGCAACTCCGAATCGCTTAGCTTCCGAAAAATCTTTTACATCGAACAAACCGAGAACTATACTTTTCTTTTCTTTCATCAATCGCTAAACTTTCCTTAAATCGAAGTCGAAGAAATTGTCTCCAGCGATTACAATCAAATCATCTTCAACCCACGCCTCTTTTATAGCGTTGTACAACCCCTTAATCGCTCCAAACTTTTCCTCGTTCCTGAGAGTCGGCTCTGGAACTATTTCTACTTTGCTCCTTATCTCGGAGTCTAAACTGCGAGCCCAATGTCTGAAATGCAGATCAAATCGCTTGTTTGTAGATATTATCAGTCTCTTGGGCTTTATTTCTTCCTCGACTTTGTAAACTATGTAGTTTAAGATCGGAACACCTCCTAACGGAAATAACGGCTTTGGTATGTACTCTGAGAGCGGTCTAAGACGCGTTGCAAAACCTCCTGCAAGAACCAACGCATCCATTACTCAAAGTCTCAATGCAAAAATATAAAGCCTTGTTTCACATAATTTAAGCGCCTAACACAAAAGTTTCCAAATACTAAGATAATTTTTACGTTAATCTCTAAAATTTCAACTAATGCTTCGACGAATTGCAAAAAAGCAAATGGTTGTTTTATAGATGTTGAAGTCCTTCGCTATTAGTAGAAGTTCTTTAGAGAATGTAACGGGTATACTCTTCCTAACAGAAGATCGCGAGCTAAAGGGATCTAAGTCTAATTTAAAGTACAAAATTTACCGTTAGGTTTAGAATGGGTAAATAAACAGCTGGATCGCCGATAATGTTAAAATGCAACAGAGGATATAGTATTGTATGGGGTTGGGGTTTGGTGGAGAATGTGTAGAGAGGCGAGGAAGCT
>CAYXSZ010000021.1:0-3953 GCA_964468425.1 Candidatus Woesearchaeota archaeon
TAAACTGCATCTCCAATGATTTGTCCTGGAAGACCTACTCTGAAAGAAACTCTAACGCTTCCAGAATTTCCATGAGGCGCTACGACCTTTCCAATAACAAATTTTCTCTTTCCCGGGGTGACCCAAAGAACTCTTTTTCCAACAAGTTTGGCAGCCTCCTTCCTGTTTTTAACTTCTTCAAAGCGAACAATGATTTGATTAGTTTTTACAGTATGCCTTCCCCGTCGATAGTTAATTACTACGCCGATCATTTTTAGTTTTTGGAGGTAAGTTTAAAAAGTTAGAAGATGATCTGAAACTCGCCGAAGATCTTGGAGAGAACATTCAAAACTTTAATATCCAGCTGCTTTCTTCCCTTTTCTTTGATTTCTTTAAGAACTACGTTCTCGAACTCTGTTCTCGGGATTTCATCAAGTTTTTCTCCAAGGTAGTTGTATTTTACTATGCTGTCTCCAACTACGAAGATGTAGTCTGGAGTCAAGTAAACACTATACTTCTTGTTATTTGAAACTACTTCTAAGCTGTACTTTTCGATTAAATTGACTTTTTTGTTTTCTATTAAGTATCTAAGGAATCTGTTCATGTTGATCAATGAGTTCTTTAGCTTGGTTGTATCGATTATGTCGAGCTTTCCGTCTCTGTACGCCTGGATGTCCGATAACAGGTCGTTAAGGAGCTTCAACTCCGTCGGAAATGACGACTCGAAGAGAGATTCCAAAGATTGTTCGTATAGATCTTCGACTTGTGTCTTCAAGGCGTAGAAATCTTGAATATAATAAGAGATTTCCTCTTTTTCCTTCTCCGCATCAATTTGCACCTTTAATCGCTTCATCCTGTTGATGAAATCTCTCGCGATTTTCATCCACTCTTCGATCTCGCTTCCCTTAACCTCTTCCTTTTTTCTATGTTCTATATCCTTTCGGAGCTTTACAATTTCTTCGAGTTTTTTAACGTAGTCTTCTTCTAGAAGCTTTTTATTCTCAACGAAAGCTTTTCTGAGCATTACAGGAGTTTCTTTAGGATCTGGAGGGAGAAAGCCATAGTCCATTAAAACAGCCTGTGCTGCGGTGATCATCGAGAGAGAAATTTCTTCTAGCATAAGCATCTTGAGTTTGTGATCGGCTTCCGCGAGCATAGCCTCCGAGGCATTTAGATACTTTTCAGCAGCCTCTCTAGACGGTTTTAAAATCCCCTTGATTAGCAATTGCTTCCAAGCGATGAACATTCCTCGATCGTAGAGGGCTACGCCATCTCTTAAAAATGTAATTATAACTGGATTGGCTTCCGACATGGCTAGCCAAAACTCTGTTAATGTATAAACCTGTGGGTGTAGGATTTTTTTCGTTTGAGTCAATGCCATTACCTCCATTGCCTTTTGTATAATCAACGAGTATAGCTTTTGCTTTAACTCGCTGTGAGTATGCACCTTAACATCAGTATCATCTATTACAACATAAACGTCCACATCTGAAGTTTCTGCAGCTCTTCCTTTCATATAAGAACCAGCGAGAACGTATGCTACGACATACTTGTGAAAAATGTCTAAAAGAATATTTTTGTGAATAACAGTCATTCTAAAAATCTCGTATAATCCATTGTCGTATAGGGGTTTAGCTTTCAAGAGGATGTCGAATAGTTCGAAGCGAGAATCCATAGAGATTTGCTTTATATCTTCAAGAAGCAATACGTGCAACCAAATTTTAAGGTTTTCACTCTTTATGAAATCCAAAAGCTCTCCAATTACCTTCGCCTTGAGTTTGAGGCGTTCATCGGGTTTCTCCAGATCGAAGTCTGAAAGAACTATTAGACAATGTCTGAAGTTCTCTATGTCCTGCTTGAACTTCTCCTTTACGACATTTACGTTAACTTCTGGAAGAGACGAGTATATTAACAAGGAATCCACGACCTTCGCAAAGTCTTGATCCTCCTTTGGGGGCTGAAACTCTGCTATGAGTTGCACCCTGTTTTTATAATCGCTATTCAGGACCTTTTCTACAATTTTTTCCATCGAAAGTTATGAACAAAATCCTTTTACCTTTTGCGCAGGAACCAGTAGAACATTTTCTCATATTTGTTGTTTTCTTTTTTATTGCTTTCTTGCTTTTGAGGAAGTTTTTGCTGGACTTGTTGAGGAGAACTTTGCGCGTTCTGCACTTGGATTCTGGACTGGTTTAAGTAGGCAACAAGGCTTTGATGGATTTGGGAAAGAGTGTTTGAATCCACTTGCTTCCTTTCCCATTCAAACTTTAAGCCATCTTCCTTGTACTTTGGAATTACGTGGAGAACTATATGAGGAACTCTCTGTCCCGCGAGTTCTCCCGATGCGAGATAAAGGTTGACACCTTGAGCTTTTAAAACGCTCGAAGCCGCTATTGAAATGTACTTAGCTAATACGAACATTTTTCCTATAACACTATCAGGTACTTGAAGATAACTCTGAATGTGCTGTCTCGGAAAAATCAACGTGTGCCCTGGAGTTGCGGGAAATATATCTAAAATTGCTACGATGTCCTGATCCTCGTAGAGTTTAAACGATTGTACTTGTCCAGAGACGATGGCACAGAAGATGCAATCAACCATATATAAACTCTTAGTGATAAAGATTTTATGCTAGAGGTTCTAGCAATATTCGCTGCATGTGTTGGTTTAATGCTCATAAGTTCCGACATTCTGGTTAGGAGCATCATCGAATTTGCAAACAAAATAGACGTTCCTCCCCACCTAGTTACACTTATATCAGTTTCACTCGGATCCTCTCTACCTGAAATTATGAATTCTATAATCTTTGCGATTAATGGAATACCACTAGTTGGTTTGTTCACAATTTTCAACAACTTAGTAATTGATTTTACTCTAGTCTTTGGGTTGGGAATCGTCTTAGCTCATTCACTTCGCGAGTTGTATCTTAATAGACAGTTTATATTCTCTATGATTTTTGTTTTTGTAATCTTTATAATCTTTATCTTAGATAAAAAAGTATATAGCGTTGAAGGATTATTGTTGTTTGTCCTTTATCCCGCAGTATTCTTGTACCTTATTAATGAAAGTAAGGGAAAATTTAAAGGTAGAAGGCTTAGGCAAATTAAACTTTCTGAAAGTGTTAAGTATTCTTTGCTGATCGCCGCGTCGATCTTTGTGCTTTTAGTTAACGCAAACTTAATTTATATTTTTGCAAGGCTTTTGATGAAGTATTGTGGAGTACCCGACTATATGTTAGGGTTTATTTTAGGTTTCTTTACAGTTACTCCCGAGGTTTTTGTAACATTAGTTTCGCATTTCTCTTTAAAGCGTACGGATATAGCAATTTTTAATTTGTTGGGCTCCTTCGTTACAGATTTGACACTTGGAGTTGGAATTGCAGCTGCAATTAACCCATATACAATTTCTACGGGCATCTTTGTGATTTATATTTCAGTTATAATACTTTACATTTCTTTAGCAGTTTCTGATCTAGTAGTTATACGTAAGAAGCTCCCTAAAGAAGTTGGATATCTTCTTATGGGTGCATATTTGTTCTATGTAGCTTCGTTGTTTGTTAAATAGGGAATATTTTTAATCTTTTTGGTACGTATTTCTAAATGAAAAGGTCTTCAAGGAGATGGAAAAAGTATATGAGATCGAGGTGGAAATGGCAGAAGAAAAGAATGCGTGAAGAAAAAAGAAGACGCAGGTTGATGAGACTCAGAGCAAGGTAAAGGTTTTAAAATATTTAACTAGTTAGGTTAGATATAATCTCCGCGGCGGTGTCATCTGGGTGAGCAGTGATCCCAGAGGTCCTACCGCGGAGACAGATGTGAGGTTTAACTCGAAAGAGGGGAAAGCCCCACCGACGAGGCTGCTTCCTGCGGCCGTACTTCTCGGGGTTAGGCCCGCGGCTGGGTATTACCCAGCCGAATTCCCGTTGATCCTGCGGGAGGCCACCGCTATCCCCGTCCGACTAACCCATGGTAGGT
>CAYXSZ010000022.1:0-4037 GCA_964468425.1 Candidatus Woesearchaeota archaeon
TCTTTCCAGAGGCAGTTCCACCAATTATTATGATATTTCTCTTATATTGGATCGCCAACCAAAAAAATGCAAGAATTTCTGGGGTTATTGTTCGAAGGCGAATGAGATCTATCGGAGTCCATGGGATTTCCCTAAACTTTCTTATAGTGAAAGTCGGTCCACGCGTTGTGATGTCTGAAGAATAGGTAGCGTTAACTCTTGATCCATCTGGAAGTGTGGCGTCTAAAAGCGGTTCTGCATATGAAATGTGTCTTCCAGAACGCAAAGCAAACTTTTCAATCACTTCTCTGACTTCATCTTCTGTTTCAAAGACTATGCTCGTTTCTAAGCTTCCAAAAATGCGATGAACAACGTAAACGGGAATTTTTATCCCAGAACACTCGATGTCTTCTATAAAAACATCGTGCATGAGAGGCTCGATCTTTCCGTAACCGTAAAAGTTCCTAAAGATGTAATACATTATTCTGTTAAAAGAATCTTCAGAGAGGTGTATATCGTACTCGTCGAGAATGAATCGAACGTTGCGATCTAGATAATCAATTACTCTATCAACATTCTTAAATTCTGAGAGTCTAACGCTGATAATTTCCTTTAAACCCTCAGAAACAATAGATAAAATGCTTTTTTCATCAGTGGTTAGCGTCGGCTCAACGACGTCGTAAATTAACGAATATTTTCTTTGATTAAAGTGGATGTGCGCGTAAGCATACGGTTCGATGAGTGGATAGTATATGTTAGTTTGTCTAATGTCGCGAGGCGGTGTAATTACGGGAATTTTCGGTTTAAGGTTGATCTTGAATGGCATAATTATTTTATTTACGAAGCCACTTTAAAATATAATGCAAGAATCTCTTCAAGCATACGTTGAAAACAACATAAAGGAACTTAAACGCATAATTTCCACGATAAAAATCCTTAAAGAACAAATAAAACGCAAGAAAAATAGTCTTCTTCGTACGAAAGAGCTGTTTGAAAATGGTTTCATAGATTCGATCGAATACAAGAGAATTTCAACAAGTCTTCAAAAAGAGATCAATGAGCTGGAAACCAAGCTTTATGAATACATAGGAATCGCGAGCGATATTCTAGAAGAAATTAAAAAACTTTTAAACTTTGAAGAATCAACTAAAAAAACTTTCTCGCGAAGTATAATCCAAATTAATCCTATTGAAGTCGAGCCAGTAATAAAAGAAGCTGAACAGACGGTAACTAGCTTGAAACCTCCAGAAGAGGTTTTAAGACCTAAAACGAGACCAGAAATCAAGGTTGGAAAAAAGTTTTTAGGAATCAAGAAGTTTTTAATCTCTGATAAGGATAAAAACAAGAAAAGAGAAAAAGATCAGAAAGTTAAAATTCGTTTAAGGAAAAAGAAATTTGACGTGAGCTACAGGCAATACATAATCAAGCTTTCTAATAGACTCTTTGGGAAAATAACAGATTACATAATCAGGAACTTTCCGGAAGTTTATACATTTGTCTACGAGTCTCTAAAAAAAGCTGGAGTGCGGATAACGGTTAGAACTTATTTGTCCACGATTTTAATCATGTTTACTTTTGGGATAATCCCTGCGGTTTTGTTATCCATAATTTTTCTTCACCAACCAGTATTTGTATTTTTAGTATTCGTTGCGATAGTAACCAGTTTCGTTCTTTTTGTTTTATACTATCCGGAATACTTGAGAAAAGAAAGAGCGAACGAAATAAGGTCGTTGCTTCCTTTCGTAATCATCCATATGGCTTCCTTGTCTAGATCTGGGCTGGATCCCAAGAGCATTTTTAAGATAATTGCCGAAACGAGAGAATACAAGTCTCTGGCAGAGGAGTTTCAGAAGCTCGTGGACTATATAGAAATGGGTATGGGATTGTCCGACGCTATACGACACATAGCGGACAATACTCCTAGTCAAGAATTCAGAGAGTTCTTGGAGGGTTTGCTACTTACTCTCCAGTCGGGAGCTAGCTTAAAAGAATTTCTAGACATCTCTGCAGAATCCGCGATAATTCATTACAGAGCTTTGAATCAGAAGTTCATTCAAACCATCAAAACATTCTCCGATATTTACGTTGGAATGGTAATTACTATGCCGATGATCTTAGTATCTATAATCATTATGCTTGCCTCGTTGGCTAGCGAAGTGTTCGGACTCTCAATCCCTTTGGTAACTTTTTTGTTGGTTTATGTAGTGGTCCCCGCAGTAAACATTGCAATGCTATTGTTGATTTCGAAGATACAGCCAAAATGACTTTAAGATCCAAACAATAGATTAAAATAATGAATTTGCATCCAACCATCGATTTCGAGGGAAGGTTTCCCTTCCTCCTCGCATCTATTGTTTTGTTTATATTTGGTGTATTTTTTGGTTTACTTTTACTTCACGATGCGCAAACTGCGTTATTTCTCGCTATTTTTTTCGCAATCGTGCCGTTGGTTTTTCAAAAAGTTGTTGAAAGTCAGATAGAAAAGGAAAAGGAGGAGCAGTTCATCAGGTTTTGTCTCGATCTAGCTCAGCTACTTCAAACAGACATAACCCTTCCACACGCACTTAGGGAGCTTGAAAAAAACGATTATGGTGTTTTAAACAACGCTATTAAAAGACTCTCCGCAAGAATCGATTGGGGTATTAGAGTTGAAGAAGCCTTTTCCCTATTTGCGGACGAGTTGGAAAATCCCACAATTTCTAGAAACATTAAAGTCCTTGTAGAAATATATAGGTCTGGAGGAGATCTCGGAAAGAGTCTTGAAGCATTGATCAACAGTCTGATAGAAATTCGAAGATTGAGAAGGGAAAGAGAAAGCGCGGTGTACGAAAACATACTACACGCTTATTTAGTATTTCTGTTCTTCCTTGGAGTCGTGGTAGTTCTCGACGCGTTTCTTATTCCATTCCTACGAACTTCCTTCGGAATGAACCTTATGGGGTTCCGCGGAAAGTCTAACTTAGACATAACTCAGGTTTTGTTTCACCTAGCAGTTATGCAGTCCATTTTTGCAGGATTAGCTCTCGGAAAAATGTATGACAACTCTTATAAATCCGGTTTAAAGCACGTAATGACATTCTTACTCCTAACCGTGATAATATTCAAAATAATTCTCCCATTAATCCCAAAGAACATAACTTTAATTTCTATTCCCAACGTATAAAGTTAGAAAATCTGAATCTACATCCATAAAATCTCTGAGCGTATGCACTGCTTTAAAATAAGAAATTTAAAAATAGGCAAGCGATGCAACACTTTTGATGGATCCCTATCGTTGCTAAGAGCTCTGCAGCTGCTAAAGAAAATATAGAAGATTATGCGAATAGCAAAAGCATTATCGCAGCTAGCACCATAATTGTAGAAAACTCTATAGTTTCGGGAACGTTTGTTGGGTAATTCCTGTAAATTTTCGAGTATCCAGCAGTGGTTACAGTTTTGCTTGTATTAATTATAGGAACTTCTACATTAGCCCTTACATCCAGATAAATAGTGCAGTTCTTTCCTTGATAAGGGATATAATAAAACTTTAGGTGAATGTAGTCCCCAACTTTAATATTTTTTATTAGAACGCGATTTCCCATAAAAATTGCGGCTCGATTACTCGAGTAAGCTTGGACTTCTGAAGGACACGTGGGTTGAATGGTTACCAATATGTTATCAAGGTTTAATCCACTCCAAAGAAATACCTCTATTTCGCCGAGAGCCCCAAGAGGTATGTTTCCGACATTCATTCTGGCAACAATTCCAACTGGAGCACAAATTATAAGTTTGGTTTGAGGAGATGTATTTATGCTTCTCCCTATACATTGCACATAGTTCGAGTACCAGGATATCACAGTTCCATTTCCAAAAATGGTTATGTTCGTTGAGTTGTAAATTAAAATCCTACGAAAATTACAGTAGAGAGTCAATTGATTAGAATTCTGAATCACAATATCATAAAAACAAGGAGAAGATAGATTAACCGTACATTCATATGTCTTATTTTGCACGGAATTTATATAGTAACAAAGACTTGAGTTGTCAATGACATTGGGAGCAGGAACATATGTCGAGTA
>CAYXSZ010000023.1:0-5121 GCA_964468425.1 Candidatus Woesearchaeota archaeon
AATAACATCAATGATATCTCTTCTTGCCGTATTGTTCTTTGTTTTGCCAGAACAAGTTTCGGTTCAACTGTTTGTATATCCCAAGCAAGCGTACATTTCTCAGCAGGTTTCCATACAAGGAAATATCGCGATAGACGCCAATCCCGCGAGCGGTTCTGTTAGATTGATAATTTCTGGTCCTGTGAGTAAAACTGAAGTTGTACATCTAACTAATGGAAGGTTCAAGTACACTTATACTCCGATGAGCCCGGGAGACTACAAAGTCAAGATTATTTACGTTTATAAAGGTAGAGAGTATACAGCAGAGGATCGATTTAAGGTGCAATGAAGCGATCCATTTCTTGGATAGAGTTTCTAATTACGTTAGGAATATTTATTATGGTAATTCTTTGGTTTTTTCAAAGTTTTTTGAATTTTTCAAAGACTCTTCGCTTTCAGTTAAATGAGTTCGAAAATGTTCAAAAGGCTATTGACATTGCAATGTATCTTTTATCGTTCGATGATCTGCATGCAACAAACTACGATGCCATTTCAAAAGTTATTCAAAGTAACTACAACTTCGCATTATTTAATTACAAAGAAAAACCTTTTGTTATTTTCTTAAAGCCATACTCGAAGCCATCCTGTAGCGACTGCGTATATTTTTTCTATAACACTTCAAATTCGTGCTACGAATTTTACGAGAGCGCTAGCTTAAACTACACCACGAACATAGAAGTTATAATATTCTCTAAAAAGTACCCTTCGATCGCAAAAATAGGAAATCCTAACATAGTGTGCTACGATTTCCTTAATGTCTCTATAGCCAAACTAGGAAGTGTAAGAACATTCAAGTATTGTGAAATAAACTTGTACAAGAATACGGGAGTGCTATTATGTGATATAGAGGATATTATCATCGTTGACAAGTATAGAAGTCTGTTGAATTTGCTCTTGGGAAATTCTTATACATTTTCAGAAAAAGGGGCAAACTTTACAAGTCCTACAGAGACCCTTACATTTTTCAAACTCGGAAATAATTCCATAAATTTCATAACGCTAAACGTCAAATAAATTTAAATTTGTTTTCCAAATGTGTTATACAAATGGGCCCGTAGCTCAGCCTGGTTAGAGCGGCGGGCTTTTAACCCGCAGGTCGCGGGTTCGAATCCCGCCGGGCCCGCTTAAATGCTTTGGTTTAAAAATCTAAGCAGAATGGAAATTCTTTTTAAACATTTTCGCAAAAGCTATTCTATGCCAACCGCATACGATGTTCCGGGGCAAATTCTTGTAGAACGCTTAGCTAGAAAACTCTTTGAGGAATACAATAATCATGTTAAACCACCAAAGTGGGCTTTTTTTGTAAAGACTGGTCCGCACAAGGAAAGACCTCCTGACGATCCGGCGGACAAGGCGTACAACGGAAGTCCCGGATGGTGGTACTACAGAGCAGCCTCGATTCTCAGGCAGGTCTATCTAAACGGTCCCATAGGAGTTTCCAGGCTTCGAACAAGATATGGAGGAATTCGAAAGAGAGGATACGAACCTGGGAGATTTCAAAAGGGGTACGCAAAAATCATTCGAACTATTTTACAACAATTGGAGGAAGCCGGATTAGTTAAAAAGGTCGAAGATGGAAAAAGAAAAGGAAGAGTGGTTACGGAAAAGGGAAGAAGCTTGATAGATAAAGTTGCCACTGAGATCTACAAAGAGCTCAGAAAGGAAAGGGAAAGTGCGGTTCAATACGCCTCCCAGCTAATTAAATAAACTTTTTGATTAACAATTAAAATGCCCTCCCATACCAAGAAGCTTGGACCTGCCGCTCGTTTTGGGGTACGTTACGGAAGGAGTATAAGAGAAAAAGTGGCAGAAATAGAATCGCTTTATAAAAACAAAATGTTAAAATGTCCGTTTTGCAGATATGAAGCTGTAAAAAGAGTCGCCTACGGAATCTGGAGGTGCAAGAAGTGTGGAAAAACATTTGCAGGAAAAGCCTACACACCATGGTAGAGTATCTGTGTATTCTCTGCAAAAGAAAAGTTTCTCATGATGTAATCAAAAAAAATATTAAATGTCCGTTCTGTGGTGGCAAAATACTCGTGAAGGTTCGTCCTCCAATCACTAAGCTAGTTAAGGCAAGATAGATGTTTGAAGTCGTTATAAAAGTAGATAAAATCTTTGCAGAAGCTATTTCCTTTTTGACGGCCTCCGAAAAAATCGAGATTAAAGGAGACAAAATCCGTATCAAACACAAAGAAGTTTCAAAGCTTAGAGCAAACACCAACCTGATTCTTAGATGTCTAGGCATCCACCAAAAACTAAAGGAGTTTATAAACGATGAATGATGTAATTTGCCCGTTTTGCGGAAAGAAAAAGCTGAAGCTTAACGAGCTGCTTTATGAGTTGCCCGTAGTTGGAAGAGCATACATATATTCGTATGTTTGTGAAGAATGTGGTTTTGTTAAGAGAGATGTGCAGCTAATAGACGTAAAGGAGCCAAGAAGATTTATATTCACAGTTGAGACCCCAAAAGATCTCTATACAAAGATAGTTCGAGCACCAACAGGAAAAATAACGCTCAAAGAGGTTGGAGTAGAAATAATTCCTGGTATTATCGCTGAAATGTTTATTACGAATGTAGAAGGACTCATTCTAAGAGTTCTAGACATTCTCGAAACGGCTCAGAGATTTCAAGAGCAAGAAAAAAACGAAGAAGGATTGAAAAAAATTAGTGAAATCAGAAAATATTTAAATCTAGTTTTGGACGGAAAGCAAAAGCTCACAATAGTTATTGAAGACGAAGCTGGAAATTCAGCTATACTAAGCGAAAAAGCAAAGGTAGAAAAGATTATACCTCCTCAGTAGCTTCTTCTTGTCTCCTTCTATAAATTCTAACGAAGGAAGGAGTGGCGATGATCCACTCGTTGCCTACGGAAATTATGTCCCCGTTCATAGCTTCTACAGTTTTCTTGATCCTGTTAACGACCTTTTTAAGCTCAACTATTTCTTTATCCCTAAGTCTTCTAACATCCACGAAAACGATGTAATTTCCTTCTCTAAGAGTATCTACAACCGCCTTGACGTCGGATACGTCTTTTAACACAAAAACGCGCACGAAAACCTTGACTTCTTCGGTTTCGTGTGTGGGAGTTACTTCAATATAACCTTCTTCATGTTTCGATTCCTCCCTCTCTTGCTTCCTGAACAATGAGAAGAGAGATACCATTATTTAATTAGATACTGCTTAATATAAAATATTTTCTGTTACTGTCGCCTAGAAACTTTAAATACCTTTCTGTTTTTGCGTAGCTATTTTGTTGAGCGCAAGAACTTTTCAAGTTCGCTTTGCAACTTTTCTAATCTTTCTTTGAGACTCTGCTCTTGTTTCTCCAAAGACTGCAATCGAATCTCGATAACCTCCTTTTTTTCTTTCAGCTCAGAAAGCACAGCTTCTTTGTTCTTTTCAATCAAAATGTTTCCAACCATTTTATAGACTTTATTGTCTTCTCCTAACTTTTCTAACTCTGCAATTGCATTGTCAATTTCATCGTATTGTTGCTTTAATCTTTGCTTTTGCATCAAAATTGCATAAAGCGTTTGCCGAAGAGCTTCAAACTGTTCAAACTTTTCGTTTATTTCTTTTTCAGTCACCATTCTATTAGTTTGTATTTGCGTTTAAAAATTTATTTGTGCATCCAGATGAAGAGTTCGTTTTCTCGCTTGACAAATCCGTATCTAACAAAGTGCACGATCTCTCCATCTTTAACTTCGTTTATGTAACTTTCCCCAATTCCAGAAATAACTCCTTCCGGCTTCCATACTTTCACAGATGTTTTATAATCGTTTGGAACCCACTGAACAATCTTAGCTCCTAGTTTTTTAGCAGTTTCCAAGGATGCGTCAATGAAACGCGCGACACAATGATCTTCACTCCTTTCCAGAACCTCTATGTTAAATCCCTCCATTAAACGAAGATAACGATTTTTACTATCAGATCTTTCGATATAAACTACGTTGTCCTTTAGACAAAACTCTCTCTCACCTAAATCAACTTCTGGATGATTCTTAACCTTTAAAGTCATTTTAGGAAGATTTTCTATAATAATTTTTATTGGATTTTCAATGAAGAAAAACCTCTTCGCTTTATTATTATAAATTTCTCTGTTATATCTGTAAATCTTGTCCCAAGACACTACTATGTCAGAAGCTGTCACTCCAAGTTCTTCTATGTACTTTTTAATAGCGTTAGGGTGAATGCCTCTTCTTCGAAGCCCACATAGAGTATGAACGAACGGATCGCACCAACCAGATAATTTTCCTTCTTCAATTAATTTTCGAATTTCTGATTTGTGCGGAACCTTCAAAGCTCCAAAGCTAAGGACAACAGGCTCTTTCCATCCAAAATATTCATAAATATACTTTTGTTTAATAGTGTTTACTTCGTGCTCCTTCATTCTAAAAATATGAGTGATTCCTAGAAGGTAATCGTCGATTGCACAAGCGAAATTGTATGTGGGCCAGACAGTGTATTTCGAACCCGTCCTCGGATGAGGATATTTTTCTGTATCGACGATTCTAAAAGCGATCCAGTCGCGAACGGATGGATTTGGATGATCCATTTCAGTTTTTATCCTAAGAACAGCTTCTCCTTCGTCAAATTCGCCTTCGAGCATTTTCTCGAAGAGCTCGAGATTTGTTTCAACGGATTGTTCTCTGTGCTCGCAAGGAATTCCCGTTTTTCTATTCTTACATATTTTTTCAGGTGAGCAAAGATCGACGTACGCATATCCACTTTCAATTAACTTTCTGGCATAATCGTAATAAATTTCTAATCTTTCTGATTGAATTACAATTTCATCGGGTTTATCCTGAATCAACCAACAGACATCTTCAACAAACTTTTCATAAGCTTCTGGTAAAGGTTTCTTTCGTTTAGGATCTGTATCATCAATTCTAAGAATAAACTTTCCCTCATACATTTTAGCGTAGATGTAGTTTATTAAAATTGGTCTGGCGTGTCCAATGTGTAAATAACCAGTAGGTGCGGGTGCAAAGCGCGTAATTACCTTCCCTTTTTCAGCATTCTTCAATGTAGGAAGTCCTCTCCTTTGCTCCTTGGATCTCTCTTCTAAAAGCTCCGGG
>CAYXSZ010000024.1:0-4007 GCA_964468425.1 Candidatus Woesearchaeota archaeon
AGATAAAATAAAAAGTCTTGAAAGCAAGCTAAACGCGCTTGAGGTAAGCATTTCTAATCTAGTTTCGATTGAAGAGTTTTCTAAGGTTAATGTAGAGTTATTTAATTTATCTTCAGAGCTAGACTCCCTTAAAGAAACGATTTCTAAATTCAACGACCTACAAATCCAGGTTCAGACCATAAATGAAGACTTAAACAAGCTTTTCAAGCAAATCTCTAAGATTCAGAGTGAAGTAGATAAACTAGAGAAAATTTCAAACCCAGATGCGATAAAAAGCAAATTAGATCATGTTAACAATTCGATAGAAATTCTTTCTAAGCATGTTAGCAATTTAGAGGAAGTTTACGATTCAGTTAAAAACAAGCTTGACGAAATAGAGAGAGAAGCGATTTCTAACATATACGAAGACCTTTCAACACTCAAACAAGTTAATGAAGACAGGTTCAAGGCTGTTCAAAAAGAAATTGGCGAGTTGGAATACTTAAAAGAGATTACGAGGGAAGATATCAGGAAACTAAAAAATATTCAAGATACTACGTATATTCAAAATAAGGTAATAGAACTAGAGCGTAAAATCAACACTCTTAACGGCTTAATCAACGAGCTCAGTAAAGTTTTGTACCAGGTTCGTGGAAGTCTTTCTAAGATATCTCAAGATGCTACAAAGGTTATTATGCTTGAAAAAACAATAAAACAGTTAGAAAGCGACTATCAAAACATTCAAGATACCTTGAAGGCTCTTAAAAGGGAAATAACAGATATTAAAGATGTTGCAATGATTACCGCTAGGGAAAATGAAAGAATAGAGCACAGACTTTCGCAGCTGGAGACAAAGTTAAAGATTGAAAACATTGACGAGGTTTTGGAAGCGTTCGAGCGCGTTAAACTCATTGAAGAGGACCTAAGAAACCTCAAGCAAGGAATTACTAGACAAGCCTTTACATTTGAACCAAGTAACGAATTAGCTTTAAGAGTAAAGCATTTGGAGAACGCTGTTAAAAGACTATATGAGCAACAGAACGCCATACTTTATTCGTTGAATGAGAAGCTAGCTAAGCTAGAAAAAGCAATTGCTAAAACTTAAATTTTTTCGTATACTCTTTCTAAGTGGGTTCTGAGTGTTCTAACAATCCTAAGTAGTCCGTGCACAACTGATTTAATCGCGAGCATCTCCTTTTTAAGATGATAGACCTCGTTGAGAGCCGCCGCGTGATATTGGTCTTTGAACTCGATTATGTCTAGGACATCTTTACCCTTAACGATGTAGATGTCGTCGAACAAGTTTAACTCCTGAGCTTTCTTGATCGCTTCAACCATCTCCTCGTACGCTTTGTAATCCAGGGCGTCAAACTCCTTTCTAAAGTAAATAATTATTTTAGTCGATTTATCTTCAGTTTTTTGAGGTGATTCTTGCCTTAAATTTCTTGGTGGAATGATTATAGCCATTCTTCATTATTTTACTTTCGAGTTTAAAAACTCAGCAGCTACTCCAGTCATCACCTTTCAGGGGGTGTCCACCAGCATCATCGCTACTCTTTTTATTCTTTACAAAGTTATTAAGGTTTATGTACGAACTCCTACCTTTAGCCCCTCTACTGCTCGCGTCTCTTGAAGATATTCGCTATAAGGCAGTTCCTGATAGCATAAACTACTTTGCTCTCGTGTTCACCTTCTTTCTTGCAATCCACAATTTTATTTCTCACCAAATCATCCCAAAAAACATTCTATTTTCATTGGCGATCTTAATCTTTTTCTTTATACTATTTTCCTTTAAGATGATGGCTATAGGAGATGTATTTTTAATGCTATGGTTATCTTACTATCTAGGTTTTATGAACGTTCTACCACTCCTTGAATTCTTAATTTTCACATTTCTATCTGGATTTCTAGTTTCGCTTGCATATTCAATGTATATTTTAAAACAAAATAAACAACCTATTAAGTTAGTTTTTGCTTCTTTGGTTCTAACTACGATTGCAATTATTGATCTAGTTTATTTGTACAAAATAGATCCACTAAACTTCCAGTTATACCTTATTTCAGTGCTTCTAATATTGTTTTCTTATGTGCTGTTCAAACGAGAAGAGAATAAGGTCAAAGAACTGTTAATCTTTACAAGAACGCCGAACGAACTTGTCGAAGGAGATTGGGTTGAAGTACCAATTAAAGTTAAGGAAATTCCAAAAAATCTCGAAGATGAAGTAAAAAAATACTTTTCTATAGAGAAAAAATCGTACTTCGAGCTAATACCAAAGGAAAACCTGCTATATGGTAGCAAGGGACTCTCGAAAAAGCAGATAGAGATTCTCCAGGCATTGGGTAAAGAGTGTTGTATCGAAATACGAGTAAAAGAAGGTTTTCCAATGGTTCCAGCGATTTTACTGGGATATTTGCTTGCAATTCTATGATCGTTGAGTGGGAAGACAAGAATACGGTTAGAATTCGCGTTGAAGACGAATACGACCTTCTTACATTGTTTAAGATTGTCGGCGAGGGTGATGTAGTTTATGGATACGATTTTCGCACAATTAAAATCTCAGAAGGAAAAAAGGAAAGAGTTAAAGTGTGGATAAAAATTGAAGTAGAAAACGTAAAATTTAGCGAATATGAAGACGCTCTTCGAATCAATGGCAGGATATTGGATGCTTCAGAAATAGTATCTGGAAAGTATCACACTTTTGACGTCCGAATTGGGTCGGAATTGTATATACAGAAAAAAATTTGGAGTAAATATGAATTGTCTGAGCTCGAAAAGGCTCAAAAAAAGACTAAAGAAATTTACACAGTATCTATTGATGACAGTGAGATATGTTTAGCCAGTATTTTTAGAAACAAGGTAAATATCATCGAAGATCTTCGCTTCAGCGTGCCAAAGGAAGATCCAGAACGAGATAGCGTTTTTATTGAAAAAATTTCAAGAGTAATTAAGATAATCAACGAGCGAGAACCTGAGTTGCTCGTGATCGTCGGTCCGATCTTTTATCCAGACATTTTTGATAAAGAATGTGAGAAAAAACTTAATAAAGAAATTAAAAGGTTGAAGTTCAAGGTCTCTCGCGGTGGAAAATTTGGAATCTATGAGTTTCTTCGCAGGAAAGAGTATCTTGATGTGATAAAGGAGCAGGAAGTAGCTCAAGTTAACAAAAAAATCGCCGAGTTTCTAGAGGCATTAATTTCAGGATTAGCTGTTTTTGGATTAGAAAATGTCCGGGAATACGTTTACATGCAGAACGTAGAATTTATTTTGATATCATACGATTACTTCAAAAAGCTTAAAGAGGAAGGAAGGTCTTCCGAGATCCTCGATCTCATAAAACTTGCAGAAGAATGCGGATCTCGTGTTTATTTCGTTTTCAAGACAAATGAAAACTTCGAAACCATCGATCGCTTTGGAATCGTCGCGAAGGTAAGGTATAAAATTGATTAGGACACTAAGATTAAATGAGAAGCCAGACAGCGGTCGGGTTGTTCTTAATTGCAATGGGAGCTCTTTTGTTCGTTTATTGGGTTTTGATTCCAGCTAATGAAAAGCAAAGAATACTGAACGAAATTTACAACTCAACGAATTACTCGAATTCCTATATCTCTGAAGAGAAAAATATACAGTTAAATCATGTTTACTTAAAAAGTGGCGAATCTAGAGTTGTTTTAACTCAAAATTATCTCGTCGGAGATAACTTAGTTTACGACGAGGAAAGGTATCCTGGTTTTTCTTTGGATACTACTCTTTTTAGAGGATCTAAGCAACACACAATTTTTCTTCCAGGATGCGAAAAATGCAATGGTGTTATCTTATCCTTTAACTCCTCCTGTGAAAACTGCAACGTAGAAATTTATTTAAACGATCAATTGATTTACTCTGGAGAAGGATTACCCAACAGTTTTTCTCGATATGTTCCAAAAGATTTTCTAAGCGATAAAAATGTCCTTAAATTCGTTCTAAAGCCACCAACAAATCCTTTCGTTGAGTCTAAGTTCATTGTGACGAACTTAAGCGTGAAGTATGT
>CAYXSZ010000025.1:0-4997 GCA_964468425.1 Candidatus Woesearchaeota archaeon
GATCGTCCAGGATGGGGAAGAATGCAAAAGAAACTATGAAGTCGTTGTTGGAAGGCATATCAAGTGGGTTCACCCAGGAAACTTCCTTGTTTACGATGAAGATAATTTAATGTACAAAGGATTTTCGAATAGATTCCTAAGATTTTACTTATACCATTGTACGCGGTGGGGTTGTAACTATAACATTTTGAAAGATTCTTTAAGAAATTTCGATTACTTTTCCTCTCTTTTTTTCATAGACACAAAGAACTCTCCCAGCAGCTATGACGGAACAATAAAGAGAAACAACGTATCCATTTACTACGAGGACAGAGACTCCTACACAGAGAGGTATATGCTCTTTGCAAACAGCAGATGGTTCATCGTAAATGTAAATAAGCTCTTTCCGAGCTCCACCGAGGAAACGTTAAAAATCATCAACTATGGAGATGGAAGTCTCATACCCGAAACTCACCAAAAATGTAATGTGACGTACATTTCAGAAATTGTCGACTTCAACTATGAAAAGATAAAAAACAAGCTATATTTTCCGGGGGGAGCGCACACCTTGGTGTTTTTCGAAAACAAAAATGTAAATCCACCAAGATATCTTCTAGTTTCATATTCTCCCACGTTGAGCACCTACTCGTACCTTACATCCGATATGGACAAATTTTTCTCAGAGTATGCTAAACCCTTCGATAAGAACGAGTTCGCGTCCTTTTTAATATACTTCTACGCTTATAGCAGATTCATAAGCGACGTCCGAAATCTTGCAATGCACTTCGCTCTTCCGAAAGTAGTTATTAAGGGAGTTAATAAGATCTACGCGATTCCGATCAACGAAATTTCGAGTTCCGATGTTCCAAACAACGTTTACATAACCTTTGATGGATTTTCCAAGACTTTAGGAGACCCAAGTGTACTAAACTCTTATAGCTTCAGAATGGAGAAACTAGTCTACGTTTTCGATAGCTCGAGAGACGTGCTGGTTAAAACTATTGCTACGATTTATGTGAGATGAAGCGCGCTTGGCTCGCTCTCTTGGAAGTTGGATTGTCGATTCTATTTCTAACCACGTTTTTCATCTATATACAAAGTAACTTGATAAATACAATGAATACCGGATACTTCGATCCGGATCTCTATCGAAACTTAACTCCAAACTGTAGCGCGCATCCAAGCCTAGTTTACTATTTCAATAATTCCACAGTATCTGTATTTTGCGAACATGGAAAGAGAGTCAGCAACATAAAGGGTTACTCGGTGATAGGTCAGTATCTTTACGCGGGCTACAAAAAATACAGTCCTAAAGTAATCGTAATTTATCGATGAGGGGACAGTTTTTCTTGTTTGCAACTGCGATAATAATAACCGCTCTTTTATTCGCAACGGGCTTTTTTGGAAGTTATTCGCACATCCACAAGTTCACTTCCAAGAATCTGGCTAGTAACTTCGAGAACGAGGTAGTTTACATTGCTAATCACTTCAACTATTCAGATATTGGAGATTATGTGGAAAAGTTCGCAAATTATTCCAAACTGATGGGCTACAACTTTAGTTTTATCTGCTGGGCAAATGAAAACGTAAGTTTACCTCCATGCTCTGGTCAAAGCAAAAATTGCTGCCATTACTTTCCAAAAAATCAAATTTTTGAGATTCCAAAATTCAAGGTAACTTTATACCCTGTAAAAAGTTGGATATGTTTTAATTATTGGATAAATAAGTCTGGAGAAAAATATGAAGGTTTCTTCTGCACCTAGATTAGCTCTTGCTCGACCTTCTTTCTAAGATCAATTAAATACTTTGCAATTTCAACTATCCGATCAGTTATGTCCCCATATTTATCAAACACCTTCTTTAATATCTCTAGCTCGTCATCCCTCGGTAAATCTGACTTAAGAACTTCGTACAGGTTTATTACTTTGAGCTTATCAATTAACTCCTTGATACTTGTTATATCTTGAGATAGTTTATTGATTTCCTCATCAATTTTATGAATTATTCGAAGTTCCTGCTTGTTTAGCTTTAGATCATGATTATCAACCTTTTTCGCGAGGTTACTCATTCCTTACTTCTATTTTTTCAGTAACTTCCTTTGTAGGTTCCCAGATCTTAAGGGTTTTGGCGTAAATCTTCGTTGGCTTGGAATTTTCATCTACTTCAAGAGCGATTGATCCAGTAATCATTTTTCCAGAGCCGATCACTTCTTCCAGCCTGTATCCGAAACGAGTTAAAAGTTTGGTGAACTCCTTCTTATAGTTTTCGATTACCTTTCGATTTCTGTTAGCTACTGCTCCGTAAACATACTTGATGAAGCTCACTCCCGTCGGATTCACCGGTCTGAGGATCTCTATCTCGATCTCCATATAAGTTTTATGGCTAAAATCTTATTTATGCTTATCGCTGCGACTTCTGACATCCACGCTCCACACTTCCTAAAGCTTTTTTCGGATAGCTTAGAGAACATAGATCGCGAGCCAGATCTGTTTATTCTTGCTGGAGACATCGTCGAGCGTAATCAGCACTTCTATTTGAAAAAAGTTTACTGGATGATCAAATCCAAGTTTCCAAACACATTCATAGTATCTGTTTTCGGAAACAACGAGTTCATAGAATTTAGGGAGATTTACAAAAAAGAGTATTCTTTTATGAACTGGCTCGAGGAAGAGTATTTGGAGTTTGGGAAATACTGTTTAGTTGGAACCGAGGGAACTTTGAACTCGTTGACAACCTGGATGCGAAGAAACGCTCCTTGGATTAAATCGATATGGGAGGAGCGAGTTAAAAAAATTAGAGCTCTTTTAGAGGACTTAAGTGACAAACGAGTTATTTTAATAACGCATTATGCTCCCTGTTCGTATACAGTTTATGGAGACCCTGCCCCGACTAGTTTATTGTATTCGAGTGATTTTGAAAAAATACTTCACGAATTTGACAATATAAGGTATGCGTTTCACGGGCACTCGCATCAGGCTAAAGTTTGGAGCTTCCAGGTTAATCAGGCTAAAGTTTTCAATGTGTCTCTTCCACTGCACAAAAAAATATTTACTATCGAACTTTAACTGAAATTCTTATTGTATCTTTCTTAGATACGCTGAATATTTTTCCAAGGAACTGCTCACAGGTCCAGATGTTTGTCTCTAGATGTCCCGTCATCGCGAAAGCTTCCATTTCTCCTCCCAGAAGTGCGAGGAGAGGAATTAGGTTGTCCGATAGGTGGTCATCTATTGTTTTTGCTTCTATAATTCTTTTCACCTTTAGGTATAGCTCTTCTCCCACTTCTTCAGAGGTTTTGCCTCGCTCCCCGAGAGCGTCAGCTCCGCAAACGAACTTGTCCGTTTGAATCACGCAAGTGATCACGGCTCCAGGAGAAAGGCTCGGAACGTATTCCACGTGAGTTTTAACAGGAAAGTCTGGAAGTTTTTCAAGAAAAGACTCCAACATTCTCTCAGCAACGTTTCTCGCTTTTAACTCCTTGGAAGCCACCGAATAAACCTCGATTTTCCAAACTTCGTTAAACTTCGTTAGATCCAAGGGTTCTAAGCTTCTAAGTTCACTTAGGAATTCACCGAAAGAAGAGAATGAATTTCTGATGATTCTTGGCTTGATTTTTAGCGAAACGACCCCCCCTCCCTTTGGATAGAATCCCCTCTGTTCTAAGGTGAGCTTCACGCTCGCTAGTCTTTCGAAGTAAGGGAGGATTACGTAGCGAAAGTAATCTAAGGAGGGAGAATGTTTGACATCCGTTCCTCCAACGATTTTTAACTCGACTTCTTTGTCCGCGAACAACACCGGAAGAAGCACAGCTTGCAGCAGAAGCGTTATCGAACCTGCGGTTCCTATGTTCTCTTCATAGGCTCCTCCGAAGATCCCTACAGGTTTGAAGAAAATTTCTGTAGAACCTACTCTTAGATTCTCGGTTTCGGCTCTTGTTATTCTCGAAAGCAACTTAATCGCATGCATATGCTGGTTCTTCAAGCCGGGAGGAGCTCTCTTCTTCCTGATGTTGAATATTCTAACGGGTCTGAGCGCAAGAGAAGACAAGCTAACGGAAGTTCTAACAATTTGGCCACCACCCTCTCCATAAGATCCATCGATGTGAATCATGTAAATTCTGCTTAAAGCAAAGGCTTAATATGTTAACAGTATTACTGTTAGAGTGATTGTAACGAGTCCGAGCGCTTTTTTAGATAACCTGAAATTGCTAGATAAAAGTAAAGGGTCTCCTCGCTCCGTAAATGCAATTTTACCACTCAAAAGTAACTGCTAAAAGCGAGAATTTCTAACAAAATAATTAAATCTTTATGGAACACTACTTTATATTATGGTTCTTATGCTTCTCCAAGTAAACGTTTTTCCAAAAACTCCTCTCCAGAGAGAGAGAGTAACTTTTCTCCTCAAAAGAAGTTCTAAAAGATCTGTATCTCCCGTCGTGGCAATCATTCTCCTCGTAGTAATAGCTGTTGGCGTTGCTCTTTCCACGTACTTGTGGCTGCAAGGCTTGGTCCGAGGGTTGATGGAGCAGTCTGAAAGGCAGGCACAAACCATATCCAACGCCGTAGGCAACCTGGAAGTATCCTACTCTTACTTCTACGAAAACAGAAATGGATTAGTATTAGACTTAAGATTCGACGAAGGTAATGGTAAAACAGCCCATGATTATAGTGGAAATGGTAATGACGGAACCCTAGTTAATGATCCCCAATGGACTGATGGGGTAATAGGAAAGGCTTTGAAATTCGAAAATGACGAAAGTGTCAAAGTAAACGACAATGATATATTAGATCTACGAGAGAATGAGTTTACCATATGTTCTTGGATTAGTGTAGGGAATATAATTACACATGACCATCACATGTGTATTGTAGATAAACATAATCCTAATGGTTATGTTGTTTTTATTGATGGCGATGAAGCATGGTCTCCTTGGTATAGTGAAAATGGGCATATGGTACCTACAATATGGATAAATAATTTAAGTCCAAACTATGACTATCCCTGTAATTGCAAAATAA
>CAYXSZ010000026.1:0-4691 GCA_964468425.1 Candidatus Woesearchaeota archaeon
CTAAATTTGTAAGAATTATCAGTCATTACTCAAATAACATTGAAATTAGCTGTCGTTTACGGAGATTTATTAGAATATAAAGGAAAATCTAAAAGAACAAAAGATTTCTATGTTAACACCAAGTTAACATACCTTTAACAAGTAGTAACATGAAGCGAATATCCCCCTTTAATCTGTTATTTTTAAAGCTTTGGTCTTGATATCTCATATAGGGCCCGTAGCTCAGCTAGGATAGAGCGTCGGGTTGCGGTCCCGGAGGTCGCGGGTTCGAATCCCGCCGGGCCCGAATCCAATATCAAACGAAGTGCTCAACGATTAACGATTCTCTCCTTAATTCGTCTTTCTATATCTTCTTCAGCTCCCCCTACTTCAACATCTTTGATTATCTTAACAATAGCTGGATTTTTAGTTGCTAGTCCAACTGTCAAGCATTTTCCAGTTTCTAGTTTTGTTAGTGCCTCGAAGTACTCTCTAGAGAGGTACGGACACGTTTTTCTTATGAACTCTAGGTCTCGTGGATTGATTATCTTTAAGAGGAGAAATGTATTGATCTGAGAGATTATATCTTCTTGTATTTTAGAGGGTATTTGGGTAACTAGAAGTAAACCGAGACCAAACTTCCTTCCTTCTCTTGCAATTAAGGATATTTTCGTTGAAGCTTTTACATCTCTAGAAGAAAATCGATGTGCTTCTTCTACTACTATCCCCAATACATCTGCTTTCCCCTTGAATTTCCAATTCTTATAAGTATTGTAAATTTTTTCTAGAAGAATGTCTAGAAGAATCTTTTGCTCTTCAGCTGATAGAGGATAGAGATCTACTATTATTACATTGAGAGGTTTTTCTTCTTTTTTTAATAAAGCCTCTCCATCTTCCGTAAGCTTGCATTCTGAAGAAATGTCAATTTTTCCTTCTCTTAGCTTTTCTAATAAAGTGCTTAAAAGTTTTAACAAATCTTCTCCAGAATCGTCTACATTTCGTCTAAAGAGCCTCCAATCCGAGATTCTATAAATTCTAGATTTCAAGGATTCAATTGCTGTGTCTTTAGCTTTAGAAATAATCTCTATAGCTTTCTTATTATCTCCTCCTTTTTCTAACCAATTCAATAGCTCGTTTACAGTTTTTGGATTTAATCCTAGAAGCGTAGAGAGGAGTTTGTATACGTGACTCGCTTGTTTTCCAGAGATTCCCAAGATTTCTTCCATATAATCTCTTAAAACCTTTAATTCTAGCTTACCTACAACTACTTTTCCAGCTTTTCCTTTTTCTTCTAAGAGTTTAGCTAGAAAATCTTTCTCTTGAGAATCAAAAGTGATTATAACTGGATTTTCAAAGGTTGTTATGTAGTCTCGATGAACATCAAATAACAGAACGGGTATGTTCTTTTTGATTAACTCGTTAACTAAATGTCCGACTGTAGTTGACTTTCCAGAACCAGTTATACCAAAGATGCCTGTGTGACGTATCAGAAGTTCTTTTATTTTTAAGTAAATGGTATATTCTTTGTTTTGTAAGGTGATCATGCCTATAGGAATTACAAATCGCTTGTCTTCAAAAGAATACAGTTTTTCTATTTCCTCTTCAGTGGGAAGAAAGATCTTGTTTCCTGGTAGAGGAGGAATCTGTGGCTTCTCGGGAAGAACCTCTCCGTCCCGAATGCACCCTATAAAAATAGCTTTACCTAGAATCAAGTATTGAGGTTTTTGAACTTTCCCGTAAAGGTAATCTATCGCCTCGTAATCGAACAGCCTTTCTTCTTCAATTGAAAGAGAAGACAAGTCTTCTATCAAAGCAAAGAATGGTGTATTATTGATGTAAATCTTTACTACACCTCCTATGCTCAAGAAATTGAGTTTTTCTGGGTCTACAACAAAAAAGAAGTACTCTGGATTCGCTTCCTTGACGACATAACCAACTTCCATTTTTTTATTCTGAAACTTCGATTAATCCTTGGTACTTATCGCAAGCAGATGGTGGGTTAATGTAAGACGCGCAAATTGCTGCGATTACCTTCTTCCAATCACTAATTGGGTTGTATGGAAGAATAACGCCGTTAACTGCTACGGTTGGTGAAGCTAGGACTCCCTCCGACTCATCTGCAATTTTCGGAAGCACAGATAAGTCATATAATTCGTTCCAGGAGTATCCATTTTTCTCTAGAATGCTTTGAACGCAAGATATAAGGTTGTTTTCGTTTGTTGCATACCTTTCACAACTATCTATAATTTGACTATAAACTTTCTTGAAAGCTTCGTAGCCGTACTTATGGTACAGGTTGTATAGTATTATATCTGTCTTAAGTTCGCCGTTTCCGTGAAGCGATCTGTAGCACTTTCCGTTGTAGTAGATTCCAGCTGGCAACCAAAGCGTATTGTTACTACACTTGCTTTCGTTGTCGTTTGACGCTGAGATTATGAAGCGAGGAACTACCTTAAAGTTAATTCCGCTTGGAACTTCATTAAAGAACTTCAGAGCCGCTCTAGTTCCGTATGGACACATTGACATAATGTATAGGTCAACAGTAACATTTCTTGTTTTGTTTGGAGTGAAGAACTTCTCAATCTTAGCTCTTGGAGCTAGCAAGAGTTTTTTGCTTAAAGTATCATATCCCTGCATAAATATAACTCCTCCCTTGCTAAACAGAGTTGCTATTACTTTCTCTTTTTCTCCAGTTTGATCTTTTACATAAAGAGTCACATTGTGAACGCACACTTCTCCTTCGGATTTGGTAGAAACTTTAATGTCATAAAGCGTCATGTTGTTTTTGCTTAGAATATCTTGGTAGAACGCTTTAATTTCCTTAATTCCAATACATCCAGAAGCTGTAGTTCCAGAAGTCATTGCAAGCGCGCTGACTAAGATTCCCGCCAGTGCGAATCCAATACCAGCTGCTATTAATCTATCCTTGTGTTCTTTAATCTTTTTTAGGTCGATGGTTGGTTTTTGGATTTTTGCCATTAAATTAGCTTGAGGGTTTTCTTTAAATTATTTCGTGTCCCAGCCAACGGTTTTGGAATATCCTAGCGCTTTTTTCAGGATGCTCTCTAAAAGGTTCTTTTCTTTGTAAGTTATCTTGCACTTATTGTGCGCTAGTTTAAGACCCCGCGGATACCTCTTGTTTGAATATATTTCGTTGTAAATGAAATTTACAATGGTTTCATCATTGGTGAACTCAGAAGCCTCTAATCGGTATATGTGATCTCCTCTTCTAGCTCTGAAGTACAAAGCCTTGACTTTGTAAGGAAACTCGGGAATCTTTGGCTTCAAATCCCTTAGAAACATCCCAGTGTAAAATTCCTCTGTTGGATATCTCTCTAAGAGAACGAAAAGGTCTGAAAACTCCCTTGTAGAGAAAAAGTTTCCCCCTACTATTCTCTTCGCGATCGAAACGAAACCTCTCTTGAACACTACCTCGAAATTGTTTCGAAATTCTTGGTATCTTTCGTCAACTTCGTTTTCAACAAATTTGTACTTTTTTCCGTATAGAATGGCATCAGCTAAAACGGAGCCATCTATCACAATAAGAGAATCTGAATACTGCGAAGCTAATTTATATTCCAAGTTCTTTGAGAGAATTTCTGCAATTTCTGATATTGATAAGCTTTCAGATGAGTCCTTGACGGAAACGTAGCTTTCTGGAATTATTATGAAATCTTTTTCTATTCTGAGGTCTGTTTTGGATATAGCAGCCGCTCTAGCGTATATATACGAAAAGGGACCGACTATTCCAGAAACATAGCTCGAATCTATATAAACTGGGTTTGTTTCTGTTCGAATGTTTAGTTCCATCTTTAATTCTGGTACTTGAAACTCGTGAGCGAGAACGGATCTATCTTTTAACTTGTTTACTTCCTGGATTATCCTGAGAAAGTCTTCTTTTTCAATCATTACTTTAAAAAGTGATTTTATGTTTAAAAATCTGCGATGCGAGGTCTCCTCATGACTCAGCTTACCCTCTTTTCTTCACACCTTATTATTCATAGATCTCAGGCTGATAACGTTTTCGAATCTGCTCCGGAAACAGAGAAGATTACTGCATCTGAGAAATAGGTTAATTAAAATAGTATACACTAATTTTCCAGTTGGATCTAGCGCATCTAACTAAGACAAGACTATAACAAGAGTATTGCGGGAGATGGCAGCTCTAACTAATGCTTTACCGTAATCCACGAGTGTCTTTATGTAAATGTCGTTTTCCGATGCTATCTTACTTTAATTTTTATATTTTCTTTCAAATACTTATCAGCTTCATAATAAGCTACGAGCTACCTTTCGTCGAGTTTGGAATTAGAGAAACGCCGTAAGCAATTCCACTTCGCATACATTTATTTTTAGCCCAATATCTTTCATAGTTGCTTAACTTTGCAGATAAGTGTTTTTACATAGCTTAGCAGCTAAACTACCTTGAAAAGGATCAGAAGCGCATCAATCTTGCAAGCAACCTTAATCGAGTTGGACGCTTGGTATAAAAAGTTTTCCCTAGGTAGTGATAAAAAGATTGCCAGAAAAGTTTGTGTAATATGAATCGGGCGAGTCAACTGACGCTAGACGCGTTTCTACTGGCATACAGCGTGGATAATGAAATTCATATGCCTGACGGAAGTAAAATTGAGCTGCCATCTAGAGTTCTAGAAATGTCTGCGATAAACAACGGTTCGTGTCTTTTAGCTCTGACTGATAAAGGTATACAC
>CAYXSZ010000027.1:0-7150 GCA_964468425.1 Candidatus Woesearchaeota archaeon
GTACAATGTAGTAATTAACTCGTTGCGGAACCTTAAAGAGGTTGCGGGTAAAAAACCTTTGATCTACAATGCACATCCAGCTGGATGGGGCTGGAGAGCGAATTACATTGTTGAAGAAGGGAGGGAATACATAGATATAATTTTCTCAGAGGCTACTGAGGTAGATTTTCAACCTTTGGGTTTTCTATTCGAAATATCTAAATTAGTTAAAGGCTTGTCTCAAAGGGAGGTTTGGACGTCTCGAAACGCATTTTATCTCTATCATACCACTCTCCCAACGTCAAAAGCAGCCTTAGAGCTTGGAATTTGGGAAATAGTCTCCGCTGGAGCTAGACCCCTCGTAACTACATTTTTATCTACATATTATCAGAATAAGCAAAAGCTTAAGGAGGTTTTTTCGAAAGTTTTGAGGAAAGTGGAAGCTGTTCAATATTACTTAGACGAAGCCGAGCCAGTCTCGGAGGTGTTAATCGTTTATTCAAACAAAACTAGAGATTATATTGGAAAGGAGAATCCAGCGTTGTATGACGATGAAGTCAGAGGATTCTTTCACTTTTTTTATTGGAACAATTATCAAGTTGGTTTTATAGGAGACAGAGCGTTGGCTAGTGGAAAGTTAGACGACTTTAGAATTCTAGTTCTTCCAAACAAAGCTGTTATGTCTAAAGAAGAATCTAAAGTTATTAAGAAACTTAGTTCCAGCAAAACAGTTCTGGCAACTTATCTAACTTCTCTATATAAAGATTTTAGGCGAAGAAGAGATTTCCTATTGCAGGACGAATTTGGAGCGTCCTTCGACGAAGTCATCGAGTCTCCCTGGTTCTACATCAAAAACGTAGTATTTGGGGACTACGATCCTTCAGGTCAAAAGATTTGTAGAGTTTCTCCATTGAACAGAAAGTTCATTAAGTTTGAGATCTATTCTGGAAAGTATAAGTTTGGATACGAGTACGTTCTGGGGGTGTCTCCTCCTCCTAGAGGCGAAAAAGTTATTTCTTTCGTAACATCGAACAAAATTACATACATCCCATTTCAGCTTGGAAGAATGTTATTTTATTACTCTCATCACTCGTACGAGAAGTTTGTCAAGGAATTACTCAATGGCTACAATAAATTAATCAAGGTAAGCAAGAAGACGGTGAGAGCTACGATTTGGAAGAATGATGACAAACTTTACATCTGCTTGTTGAACTATAACTGCAATGAGAGGATGTCTATCGTACCTCCACTAAAAACTACATTCTCTACATATGATAGACCAACTATAAGACAGCTCCAGAGGATTTCTACAGTGCATAACATCGTCCTAAAAGTTTTGGGAAACTTCAGCAAAGTTTCGTCGCTGTTTAGCTCAACGAAACCTAAGATAATTAAAAAAGATAAAGGTTATACTATCATAAAGGTTCCGGAGCTTAAAGTGTTTGATTTATTAATCTTAGAATGAAAATCATACTTAACAGACCGAATTCCTTCGAAGCTGCGATAGTTCTTAGAACTCTTTATTATTCCACTTACTTTGAAGATGTAGAAGTTTATATAGCTGGAAAGGTCAGGAGAGATCAGATCGCTCGTTACTCGCGCGTTCCGATCTACGAGTTAAAAGAAAAGATTCGATGGACTCTCCCCGTTCTTGACGAAAACACTTATATTCTTGATCCAGATGCAAATAAGTCTATTTTTGAAGTAGAAACTCCAGAAAATCTCTTAATAGACTTCTCTGGAGAGTTCTTTGGAAGATTTTCACCAGTTCGTGGAATTGGCTTGAGGTTCTACCCTTACGAAGCAGTTTCTGCAATTTATTACTTATTCGTTCGCTCGCTACGTAAAAAAATTCCGAATCTTAGAAATACGTTGGATAAAATCTCTCTATATCTAGCAAAGCGCTTTTTAGATTTCTTGGACAGCGATTTTCCAAATCCTCGTAAGCTCCTTTATATTTTACAGCAAGTACACAAGATAAAGAAAATGGTTCTCGGTTTAAAAGGATTTCGTGTTGAGGGAAACCACAAAACATTTAAAGTTACGTACTTTTTCGAGTTTTTTGATAGAAATTTGAGAAAAATCTCTGAAGCAAAAGCATTTTACAGTGAAAATGTGTTAAGAGTTCCAGTTTTTACTGGAAACTCTATAGAATACCGAGAATTCTTTTTAGATCGTGATAGACAGCGAGTTTATATCACAAAAGATTTTTACATCTCGAGAGAAAAGGAAGATTCGCTTGGATTATTCGCTCAAATGTTTTAAAAACCCTAAATCCCTTTAACCTTGAATGAAAGCTGGATTGGAGATTCATCAACAGCTAAACACGAGAGAAAAACTTTTTTGCTCTTGTCCATCCATTCTTTCGGATAAAGTGTCTAAGCGAATTTTAAGAAAGCTTCGCGCAGTTGCAGGGGAAACTGGTGAAATAGATGTCGCTGCACATTATGAGCAAACCAAAGGAAAATATATGGAATACGAATATGATAATTCTTATGCTTGCTTAGTAGAACTTGATGAAGAGCCGCCACATCTAATCAATGAGGAAGCTTTAAAGATTTCTTTGATTCTTGCAGAATTCTTTGGTATGCGAGTTCCATCGGTTCTTCAAGTTATGCGAAAGACTGTAGTAGACGGTTCAAATACTTCTGGTTTCCAGAGAACTGTTTTAATTGGGTTAAATGGTGAGTTAAATCTGAATGGAAAGAACATTACAATTCAAACGCTTTGTTTAGAAGAAGACGCTGCCAGGAAAATCAACGAGACGGAAGATAAAATAATTTACAGGCTTGATCGATTGGGGATTCCGCTCGTAGAGATTGCTACAGGACCTGAGCTCGAGAGCCCAGAAGAAGTTAAGGAGTGTGCCAAAAAAATTGGATTGATCTTGAGATTAACTCGTAAAGTGAAAAGAGGTTTAGGCACTATTCGACAAGATATAAACATTTCTATTCCTGAAGGAGAAAAAATAGAAATAAAGGGGGCGCAGGACCTAGATATAATTCCAGATATTGTTAGAAACGAGGTGGAGCGTCTGAAAAAACTTTTAGAGTGGCAAAAACTCGTTAAGGAAAGAGGAATAGAAAAGATAATTATCGAAGATTAGCCTAGGTGAAACATCTCGAGTGTAGCATCCTCTTCCTCCAAGCTTTTTTCTAAAGATTCCCTCATTCTTCCGAGGTTAAACTTTTCTTTCTTGAACCTCCATATAAACTTTGAAAGAACTCTAACTATCTTGTGAATTATGTATGCAGCAATTAACGCTCCTACAATGAATAGTGCGAATTCTTTAGGCGTCATTGGGTGATGTACTATAAAACCACCAACTTCAACTATTACGTAAATTATAGCGATGTTTCTAACAGTTTCTAGCTCTTGTTGATGCATTGCCCACCTTAAAACTTCGATATTTTCAATTGTTTCTTTAGTGTACTCTATAGTTTTCTTCCAAAGATGTTTAGTGTACCTAATTAAGTACTCGCATTCTTCGTAAAGAGTTTCTACAACTTCTTCATCGAAAACATCTTTAAGGAGGTTTTTGGTTCCAACCAAAGCTTCTCCTACTTGCGAAAGCCTTACCTCAACATATTCTAGCTGGTGTTTGTATTTCACGAGTTCTTCTTTTAGTTGGAGTATTAACTGCATTGAAATGTTGGTAGGTTTTCTAATGTTGTCAACAGCTTCCCAAACCCGTCTGTGTATGTTTATAACATTTCTCGCAAACTTTATTATACAGACTAAAATAATTAAACAATGAACTAAGTATATTTGATTTTCCTTCATGTAATTCTCGTTTACCCAAATTTTGTTTTCAGAAATTATAACATTTTTAGATTTATAAAGCTCATTTTTTACATCATCGCATTCCTTTTCAGAGATTATTATTTCTATAGGGGTTATGTCTCTCGATACAAGTGCAGGTACGGGCATTCCCGCTTTAAATATTTCTGAAAAAACCTCAAGAATGTTGTTTAATCTCTTTAATGCTACATTGGGGTTATTTGCTTTGGAAATTACTACCCCATTGGAGAATACGGAAATTACTCCATCTTCGTAATCGAGCTCCAATTCTAAAATCTTACCGTCCTTTACCTGAAAGCGTACTGGTTTTATTTTTTCTAAAAGTTTTTCAGGATCTTTCACGTAAGGATTTGGTCTAGCGCCTTCAACTAATTTTACTACTTCTAAGAAGTGAACAGCTGTACGAGGGGTCCAAATTCCATACATAGTTTCCATTTTATTTTATAGATTCATTAAACTTTAATTAAGATTTTCTTTTTAGAACTAGGTAAAACGGTCCGATTTTTCTATAAGATCCTTTTGGATCTTCGCTAGTTATTATGGCATCTTCTAGCTCTAAGTGGATTGTTGCTAACTTATCTTTGTTCTTCATGAGATGTGGTATCACTTCTTTAGATTCTAGAGGTAGTTTAGCCTTTAATCTCTGATCTCGGATTAACAAATCTAAAATATACTCTACAAGTCTGTTATACTTTTTCCTTAGCTGATTTCTATCTCTATTTAGGTTTTCTATTGCGCTTGGAGCGTACTCTTTCGTCGTGTTTACAATCTTGCAGATGCTAGAAACAGTGAATTCTAAATCCCTCAAATATGAAATTACGTTGTCTCCAGCCACAAATTCGAATCTAATTATTCCATCGGCTATTCTTTCTACATTTGTTATCTTGATTAATCCTACTTCCAATGTATTGTCAACGTGAAGTCCAGAACAAGCTTCGACATCGTGGTTTTCTATTTCTATAATTCTTAGATTGACTTCAGGGATAAAACCACCTTGGTAAATTGTAAATCCAAACTTTCTTTCAGCTTCGTCTCTACGCAAAGTATATTTTCTTACCTTTAGTCCTTTCATCACAATTTCATTTGCGAGATCCTCTATTCTTTTCAATTCTTCTTCAGTAGGGAGCTTATAATGTGTTACATCGAGTCTTGCCTTTTCGGGAGTTTTTTCTGCTCCAGCCTGCCAAACATGATTTCCATAAATCTTTCGAAGCACTCCAGTTAAAATGTGTGTAGCTGTGTGATGCCTAACGAGTTTTTCTCTCCTTTTCTTATCAACTCGCATAACAACCTTAGAACCAGGTTTCCAATCAATATTTTTGTTAGTTTTGTGTAAAATCACGTTATCCACTTCAATAACTTTTACTATTTCTGCAAACTCCTTTGGATTATCTTTAAAGATTATTATTCCCGTGTCATGCAGTTGTCCTCCCTTTGTAGGATAGAAAACAGTTTTGTCAAATATTAGGTAATCATTTATTTTACCTAAATAAGTTGTTTCTATTTCTGTTTTTCTCCAATCCTCATAAAATGTTTTTTCAGTCTTCGGGAAGTTCGAAACATCTAATTCTATTTTCTTTTCAGATCTTTTAGCCTTAGACCTTTTTCTAAATTCTTCTAGTTTAGAATAAAAATCTCCAGGAAGTTCAAAGTTTGGAATCAAATCTTGAAGAAGCTCTGGAGTTATTCCGTGAGAAGTATATAATTCCAAAATTTCCTCAGAGCTTAGTTTTTTGTTTGACTGGATTATACCTTGGATTATCTTGCTAGCCTTTCTTTTAGTTTCTTTATATTTGCTTATTTCATAGTTAACTACTTCTACTACTTCTTGAATGTTGTTCTCGAGTTCAGGCTCCATCCAATCTTTAGATACAACTTCAAATAATTTGTAAAGATCTAAATCTTCGAAATACTTTTCAATGAAATTATACATTCTTCTAAGGATCAATCTTAGATTATAACCTCCACCAATGTTTGATGGGATTACTCCATCCGAGATAGCAATTAACAAAGTTCTCGCGTGATCACAAATAGAGTAAATCGCCCCGGCAATTTTTATTTCCTTCGAAACATCTCTTCCTACTTTGCTTGAAATTTCATTAATGAAATCTTGGATAGTTCTTTTTTCAAAGTCGAATAAATTATAATAGGGAGCTACTTGGTACAAAATAGACAAATCGCAAGGATCTCTTAATAAAGATTTTAAATATTTGATCGTGTGGGGAAATGTTGGCTCATATGCGGTTGGAGATCCAGAAAGCAACCAAGCTACTCGCTCGTGACCCATTCCCATATCAAGAACCTTTAACTTTTGCAGTTCTTTGATTTCTCCATTAGTTTCGAATTGCATGTAAACTTGGTTCGCAACCTCAAGACCTCTCACGAAGAATTCGATGCAAGTTCCGGCGTTTCCACCCCCAGCCCAAACATCCTCGTGAAGTATAATCTCACTTTCAGAGATTCCGAGCGATTTTGTAAACCACTCGAAGAGATCTTCGAAATACTGATTAATATCATATTCTTCTGGAGCAACGAACGCGTGCTGACCTATCATTACAAAACCGGTGAAGTGTCTACCTGTAAATCCTACATTTCCTACGTCGTTGAACCTCAAACAGAACTGAGGAACTGTTAGTTTCTTAGATGGGGGATCTATTATTCCTTTAGTGACCCACGGTTGAAAATCTGCAATTGATGCAATGACGAACTCTAGATCGTCTCTCCATCTAGCTACGACCGGGTAACGCTTTATAGGTAAGTATCCTTTGTTTTCAAGGAACTTTGAGAAATCTTCCCAAACTTCTGAGTAATTTAGCTCTTTTTTCGCCACTTTTTCACCAATAAACCTATAAACATCGTGATCATCGCAAATTTCTCTATCATCTAAGCTCCAGAACGCTCTTCCACATATCTTACATTTTTTTCTTCGATATCCAAGTTCTTTAAGCTTTTCATCGGGGAAAAACTTCGAGTGACTCTTCTCCGCGATCGTTAAGAGCTTGTCTTTAAGATTCATTTTTAAGTATTCGTCGAAGAGGTAAATAAAGTTTTATGCGATTCTGCAACCCTTCTATAATCTAAAATTTTTACTCACAGCTTAGGTCCCTAATAATTTAAGCATAACTGAATTAAGAATTGCACTGGTTGGTTATGATAAATACATTTCCATATCTCTTCCTTCCTCTAATTACCAATCTTTCGAAAGGAGAATTCTGAGGTTTATACATTAACTAAAATAAATACAAATGGCAAATAAAAAGTCGGTTTGCAACTTACAGTAGGTGTATATTCTAAAAGCTTTTCTTATACATCACAAAATATGGAAGAAAATATAAGGAAATTTATCTTCGAAGAAGTTGAAAGAGTAAAG
>CAYXSZ010000028.1:0-2744 GCA_964468425.1 Candidatus Woesearchaeota archaeon
GTGTTACAAAATTATCCTACTATTATTATTTCGAGTTATATTTTATTATGAAATCTTGAAGTGGAGTAGCTAAAGTGGAGAGCGCAGCGCCGTAATAAATAGAAAAACATTTTCTGCAACCATTCCATAACTTTCTTCCTATATCTGTGAAAACTATTTTTGATTAAGATTCTATTGCAGGATTTATGTTTTAGGGGTGCTCTATTCTTATGTTATTGAATCGCTATGAAAAAATGAATTATGGAAATAGTATCGAAAGTTTGTAACTTAATTTTCTAGCTTTTTCTTTAGAAGCTCGTAGACTAATCTCGGATCTACTTTCTTTCCTAGCGTTTTGAAGACCTTTCCGATTAAATAATTTAGAGCTTCTTTTTTACCCAACTTGTAGTCGGAAACTGCTTTTTTCTCCTCATTAATTACTTTTTCTACCACCTTTTCAAGGTCTTCGATGGATTCCTCTTCGATTAGAAGATTGTTTCTCTTCGCGAATTCGATCGGATCTTCTCCACGAAGAGTGGCTTCCAGAACAGAAACTACGCTTTCTTTTGGAAGTTTACGAGTGGCTAATAACCTTGAAATCTGAATTATTCCTTGCTTAGCAGATTTTACTCGATCTATCGAAATCTTTTCCTTCTCAAGAATAGATTTCAGGTAATTTGTGAGTATTTCAGCGAGAACGCCGTAATGTCCTTCAACACTATTCAAGAAATCTAAAGAGATTTGAAGAAAATCTGGGTCTGACATTATTTTTCGAATGTAATCTTCATTTAACTTGAAGTCTTTTCGGAGTCTTTCTTCGATTTCAGCTATGTTGATCACTTCTTTTTTAACTTCTTCTATTAAGTTTTCAGGAACTTCAAATGGAATCAAGTCTGGATCTGGAATGTACCTGTAGTCGGCGACGGTTTCCTTTTCTCTTAGCGGTATGGTTATTTTCTTTTCCTCATCGAAGTGGCGAGTTTCTCTCTTTATTTTCTTCCCCATCTGCAGAGCTCTGGTCTGTCTTAAAACTTCAAAGTTGATAGCCCTGTAAACGTTTTCGATCGAGTTAATGTTTTTTACCTCGACCCTTTCTCCCCCTGGAATCGAAATGTTGAGATCCACTCTCACGCTTCCCGGATCACTTCTGATAGCTTTAGAGTACTTTAGATAGAAGAACAATTTTTTGAGCCAATCTTTAGCTTGCTTCGCAGAGGTTATATCGGGTTCTGTGACGATTTCAGCGAGAGGAACTCCCGATCTGTTGAAATCTACGTAACCATTTCTTAGTTCGTATCTTCCAGGATCCTCTTCTAGATGAATTTCCCTGATTCTAACTCCGAAGAACTCTCCATCCACCATCACTGGTTCGGAAGTTATTTGGTAGTTCTTCGGAAGATCTGGATAGAAGTAGTGTTTTCTCATGAAGTAAATTTTTTTCTTTACGGGCTTACATCCCAGAATTAATCCTACCTTGATTAGGTTCCTTAAGGCTTCGATGTTGGGAGGGAGTGGCTTTGAACCTGGTTGCCCGGTGCAGATTGGACAGATATTTGTATTTGGCTCTTCTTCAGAATAATCCGTCGAGCAAGGGCAGAAAAGTTTCTGCCGTGTATTGAGCTGAACGTGGATTTCGAATCCAATCTTGAGCTCCATCTTATCTTTAGCAAAAGTCAATTATATCTTTGTTCTATTGCCCGCATAAGTTCTAGAATCTTTGGCTCGGAGAAGTAGTCTGATATTATCTGGAACCCTGTGGGTAGTCCATCTACCGATCCCATCGGGACGGACGCAGCGGGAGTTCCGCAAATGTTTGTTAAAACAGTTAAAACATCCTCTTGATACATTTCTAATGGATCTTTGGATTTTTCTCCAATTTTCCAAGGAATGTTTGGCATCGTTGGAGAAACGAGATAATCGTATTCTTTGAATAAGCTTAGAACTCTTTTTCGAATCTTCATTCGAACTAAAACAGCTTTTTTGTACCACTTTCCAAATTGCTCTCTAGAGGTAATGTATGTTCCAAGGATTATTCTTCTTTTTACCTCCTCTCCAAAAATAGCTCTGGATTTCATAATAGTTTGCCAAAGATCTTGCGTTTCGCAACGATATCCATACTTCAAACCATCGTATTTTTGCATAGCAGATGAAAATTCAGAGAACACGACAAGATAATATGTTGGAATAGCGTAATGTACTTCGGGAAGGGATATTTCCTCAATCTCCAATCCTAAAGAGTTTAAATAATCCAAAGTTTCAAAGAATACTTTTTTAACATCTTCATTGGTATATTCTATGAATTCTTTAGCATATGCAACTTTTCTCCCTTTAAGTTTAGATTCGTCAAAATTTTCTACAAAACTAGTATAATCTTTTTCGGGCTTTTCAATTGTTGTGGGATCTTTAGGATCTTTTCCAGCAATTATATCCAAAAGCAACGCAACTCCGTAAGTATCCCTTGCCATGGGTCCAATTTGTTCCAAAGACATTGCCATATCAAGTAAACCGTACCTCGATACTAATCCATAGGTTGGCTTTAATCCAAAAATTCCGCAGAAGCAAGAAGGACAACGAATGCTACCTCCCGTATCGGAACCTAAAGCTAAATCACACATTCCTGAAGCTACGGCAGCTCCTGAACCCGAAGAACTTCCTCCAGGAACTCTTTCCAGATCCCATGGATTATGAGTAGGTCCAAAAGCAGATCTCGTTCCATCAGATCCACAAGCAAATTCATCCATATTCGTTTTTCCAACTATTAAACA
>CAYXSZ010000029.1:0-6410 GCA_964468425.1 Candidatus Woesearchaeota archaeon
GGCTGATATTAGTGTCGTCGTGCGCTCGACTCCTTCGATCTTCCTGAGATTATCGATAACAACCTTTCTTAAATCCTCTATATTTTCTACAGAGACCTTCAAAACTATATCATATTCTCCATAAACTACCGTAGCGTCTATCAAATTTATTCCAGTATCTTTAATTTTTTCTAAAACTTCATTTTCCTTTCCTGGCTTCGTATTGATTAAAATATATGCCGTAACCATAAAAAATATAATTTTTAGCGGTTTAATCGCTCGTAGATTTCTCTAACAAACTCCCTAGTACTTTCGATTTCTATAGCGATTATTCCTAGCAAAACTAACGCTAGCCAAAGGAATACAGCAATTACGCCCTGTATAGTCAATTGTGCAATCTCTGGAACCTGTGCAAATGCCTTTGCCAGAATCCAGAATCCGAAAGCTACGATCGCTGCCACAGCTACGAATAGAAGGAACTCTACGAGGTTCGGAACCTTAAACTTGTAGCTCACCATAAAATCTTATACTCTTTTTCATTAATAAAAGTTTATGAAGCCGCTATCAAACAAGGATAAAAAGAAATTGTCGGAACAACTTCTAAATCTATATAAGATAGACATCAAGCCCTTGATAAAAAAACAGCAAGTTTTCTTTCACGACGAACTAAATATATTTACCGTAAACAAAAAACCAATCGCATTCATCAACGAGAACACGATCTACCCAACCCTACTATTACTTCTAGATACAGAGTTCGAGATACCTTATGTGGTTGTTGACCTAGGAGCTGTAAAGCACATTCTAAACGGTGCGGACATATTTAGACCGGGAATAACAGAGATAGATCGAGGTGTTAAAAAAGATAAAGCAGTAATAATTGTATCAGAAGATGAAAAACTTTTAGCTATAGGGAAAGCGCTATATGATTATGAAGAAATGCTTTCTATGGAAAAAGGAAAAGTGATTAAAAATTTGCACTATTTTGGAGATAAAATATTCGATTTCTGGAAATCAATGCAAGAACGATAAGGTTCTCTGGCGCATAACTCCACTATGGTTCTTTAATTTTCTTAGCGGTATGTTATATCGCTCGAGTTTCTTTTGAAGGATCTCGAAAACCTCCGATAGAGAGTTGTACTTTCCAATTACGTTGTCAAATGCTCTCTTAACACCCTCTCGAACCACCCAAACGCCTAAGGGAACCTTGTATTCTTTCGTGACAACTCTGATGACTATGCAGCTCCCAGATCTTCGAACCCTGGAAAGGAACTCGTAAAAGGAGAGCTTTGCAGCATAATAACCTCCAGAAACATCGTCTTTTCCGAAAAGGGTGAAATTGTAGCAAAGATTGTAAGCAGATCCTGGAAGAATTGCCTCGAGAAGCTCAAAAGATAGAGAGCCTGGAAAAACAATTACATAAAAGTGATTTCCATAAAACTTTTTTTCAAACAGAAAACAAGAGTTAAAAGTATCATATTCTGCAATTTCCTGTTCTATTTTCGAAATCAAAATTTTGTGCGTCGCGGTGATGCTCCACTTACTCGGAACAAGTTTTTTATTTAGAGGTTCTCCGAAAACTCCGAGAGAAAATAGTCTAGAAATGTAGTAATCTGAAAAACCCTTTTTATAAAGTATCTGAACGGCTTTTTCAGTTTTTAACCCATCATCTAAGATTTTCTCGACGATCCTCGGAATTTTAGGATTGTCCGCGATCCTGACTCCTCGAATCCACCCCTTAAGCCCATAAAATGGTAAAAATCTCGAAATAAATGGAGATCTCTGGATTTTCTTGAAGCGAACCTCCAGATCAACGGATTTCGTAGACATTTCGCTTTCTAAGATCTTTTCGTAGAACCCGTTTCCCGTTCGTGGAAAGCTTGAGCTGACTATCGCTCTGGCGTTAACTAAACTTAACCTGAGTTCAAGAAGATCTTCGATAGAATATTCCCTTTCGTTCCACATCAAAGGATTGTCAGGAACCTCTTCCTCCGAAACTAAGATGCCTAGCGAGAGTTTTGGATAGGAAACGCAAGAAACCAAGGCAGAAGGAGGAGTTGAACCGAAGAACTCGGAAGAGAGGGAAGTAGAACTACCGTAAAGTCGTTTGAACCTCTCCGCTAATCGCTTCGCCGTAACGGTATCAATGTGCACCACATTATTATATTGCTTAATAACTTTAATAAGCAACATGGATGTGCACTTCATCGAAGTTCGTTACAACATAGAGAAGGTTAAAGGAATGAATAAGTTAATTTCCATCCTACCGAGGCGTGTAGGCTTAGCAACGACAGTACAATATCTCGACATTGCCAAGGAAATCTCGAATTTCCTTAGAAAAGAAGGCTTCGAGGTTATAGTGGGGAAAAGTAAGAAGCTCCCCCACGAAATGCAGATTTTGGGTTGCGACGTTTCCGCAGCTAAATTAGATGTAGACGCGATTTTATTCGTTGGTGAAGGTGAATTCCATCCAAGAGAGATTGCTAGAAAAACTGGAAAAAGAGTTATTCGTTTTAACCCCATTACTGGAGAAGTAGATGAAGTAGACTCGGACTATAAAAGAATTCTCGCATTACTAGGAAAATTCGAAACCAGCACTAAAGTAGGAATTATAATTTCGATTAAACCCGGACAATATAAACTCTCTGAAGCAAAATTGCTAAAGAAATTCCTAGAACAAGAGGAAAAGGAGGTTTTCCTGTTCGTTGGAGATTGCATAACTCCTCAAGAAGCTCAAAATTATCCAGAAATCGATTTTTGGGTCATCGCCGCCTGCCCTCGAGTTTTCGAGGATTTTGTAAAAAACAACATTCCAGCGTTGCCCTTAGAGGTTCTAACTGACTATTGCAGCCATCATAGACTCCGCAAAGTTCCAGAGAGCGATACTTCCAAAAGTGGCAATTAAAAAGAAAAGAATCGTCGAAACTAGAAGATTTTGATAAATATACTGCTTTTCTTTGATCACATCTTTCCCATTTTCGATTAAGTTGAGCATATACGATATTAAAATAGTCACTATTATGTTAAATACTCCAACCACTATGTAAATTGTTGGGGGAGAAACCATGCTCTTGAACGAAAAAATGTCTAAAAAACTCTCGGTGAGCATAGCGTAGGACGCGTACTCCCCAGAGACTCCAGAATATATACCCTTGATTTTGCTTATTGCAATTCCGAGCTTGTACAAGATTACCAGAGACATTATAGCCGTTGCCACTATCACTCCCAATATACTTGGAGCTAATATTTTGACTAGAGATTTCATTTGCGAAGTTACTTCTGCAGTGAGGTCCAGCAGTCTTAATTTTATTCGTTCAAGATAAATGAAGTATCTGGAAATTGCAATAGCCGCTTTTGCAGCGGACTTCGGCGAAACCTTAGCACTTTCGACTATGACTTCCATAGCTGCCTCTAAATACGATGAAGGATATCTGGATAGAGCTCCTCTTTTTTTATCGAATATGGCTTCATCAATGGACATTCCAAAGACTTTAAGGTTTCTATATACGACTGCTAAGAATTTTCCTATATCTTTATTCTTGAATTGGGGATAAATTTCAATTAACGCAGCTTCTAATGGGATGTTTTCATTAAGTTTGTTTCCAAGAGAGAACAAAAACGAGGATAATTCTTTCTCGATATTCTCGAGCCTTTGTTTAAACTCTCGATAGTACATGTAGTACGCGAAATGTCCCGCAGCGATTCCCAACCCGAGAGAAAGAATCAGAATTCCAGCTAAGACTATTGATAAAATCGAGTAGGAAGCTATGTATCCACAAACTACGAAAGCCAGCACGAAAAAAACCAAAACAGATACAACAGTTCCAGCGATAATTGAGTACAATTTGGACTTTACATCGTTCTTTTTCATGTACAAATAGAAGTAAAGATCTTCTTTTGGAAGCGTCTCAGCCCTCTTAGGCTCTATGTATTGAGTTATCATCAAGTAAACGAAAAACGGAATAGCAATGTTGAACACTACGAATAGCATTCCGGGAGAAAACACATCTGGCATCAAAACCGTCATCAAGGGAAATAGAGTAAGCAATAAAGTTGGTAATACAATACCCAACATGTAAATAAGGTTTATTGGGCTCTGTAGCTCTCGAACATACATAGCCATCTTTTCGTAAAGCCCTTCCAGAGTAGTTTCTATAGCTTTATCAATAATTATTTCTCTTCTAATTGAATCTGGTTCGTATAGAGAAGATATCAGTAGCTCTATCCCCATCACGAAGTAGTACGCTCTTTTCTCCCAAGACTTAATATAAATGTCTAGAGCATCTAATAAGGAAGAATACCTCTTATTGTATGTATCCCAAAGAAGTCGAAGGAAATCTAGCTTTAATGGAGGTTGAATATGCTTTGTAGCGTACTCAAAGGCAATCTCTAAGTTGGGATTTTCTCTTAACTTCATTGCTAAAAACATTGTAGCCAGTATTAGCTGACTCTCCTTCTTCTTTTGTAGCTTCAAATAAAGTAGCTTTGGATACACAAGCACTAAGTTGTAAACCAACAGTCCAACTATCAAGAAAAACAGGATAAACAGCAAGTTCCCGAAAATAAACGAAGTTAAAAATCCAGAAACAAAGATGGTTACGAGAAAAAATACAGCTGTCGAGTAAATATCTTTGAAGGTGAGATCTAAGTGTATTTCTTTGTTAATTCTAGAGAATTCTTCTTCTTTCTTGGTAGGAGGCTTTAGATTCAACTGAGATCCAAGAAACTTGGCTAGTTTTTCAAAGGTAATCACAAAAGTTCCGAAGTAATACTCCTTGTATTTTCTGTATTCTGAATAAACCTTTAACGGATCTCCTTGGAAAGCCATTTCTCGTATTCTTTTAGAATATAATCAACCAAGATGTCTCCATATTCTCTAACAGATTCTCCGATCAGATTGTGCAAATACTCGTTAGCTTTAACCACAAACTCTGCTTCGAGTATTTCTGGCTTATCGTGCTTTATTGAGTAATTTACTAAGATTTCCTTTGATCTTGCTCGAATTTGAATGCTGTTCCAGACCCTCTCCCACGAACCTGCGAGCAATCTAATTCTGGAAGCGATTGACTTGAGAATATCAGAATCTCCGTTGAGCAAATTCGAAGTTGGGGTTAAACTATCTTTATCTGCATTGTATATCATTAGATCTACAAAACCCCTCTCCTTTAATGGATCTCTCTCCCAATGCTTTCTAACTTCCGTTATTCTAAGTACTCTTCTGTATTTCTTTAAACCGTCTGGAGATTTTATTGGATTTGCGATTACGATAATGTCTGTAGCTTTAAATGATGTTCTAGGAACTCCAAGATCGTTTACAACACGATCGTAAACTCCGTAGGGGCTTTCAGCATGAATCGTTCCCATAACAGCGTTTGCGAGAGCTCCGACACGCATCGCTTCGTAGAGAACCTTTGCTTCTCTCGATCTAACTTCTCCAAGAATTATAGCAGAATCTCCTAGGCGAAGAGATACTCTTACACCATCCTCTGCGCTAACTTCAGTAGTTTGAAGAGAAAACGGGCTTCTAACCTTCATAGGAACTATATTGTAGCCGAGTTTTCGAAAGTAGTCTGTAGGAATTTCAAGAGTATCTTCGATGGTTAGAATTCTCGAGCTCCTCGGAATTTCGAGCATTAAGGAAGTTAAAAGGGAAGTTTTTCCAGCTCCCCGTGTACCTGCGATTAGAAGAGTTCTTCCACTTTCAACTAAGAAAGAAAGCAAACCAGCTGCCAAAGGAGATAGCATTTTATTCTTAATAAACAATGGAAGCGTCCAAGGTCGTGATCTGTGCCTTCTAAACACATAAGATAAACCCTTAGGACTTAGTGGATTTATAATTGCTGCAACTCTTAATCTAACTTCGTTTAGATTAATCTCCGTATCCAAAACAGGGTTAGCCTCGTCAAACGGTCTTCCAGAAATTAATCTTAGCTTTGTAGCCCAGGAATCTAGTTCTCTCTTAGTGGGAATTACATTTGTAACACACAACTCGTAATCAGCGTGAATTAGACTTATTGGTTGCGTACCGGGAGGTGGATTCACAAAAATGTCTTGAACTCTCTCATCTTTGGCTATTTTTTCAAGGATTCCGAATCCAATAGTATATCGAACAAGAATGTTCTTTAATCTTCTCATTTTTGACTTCGTGAGTGCTACTCCGTAAGTTTTTGAAAGACTCGTTAGTATGTTTTCCGAGATTTTGTTGTAAATTTCTTGTAACCTCTCGGGATCTATGTAATCCTCTCTCCTAGGTTGATATTGCATCAATACATCTCTAGCACGATTAACTAAGAGTAATTCTTGTTCATAAAGCTTATATTCGTCGGGAAAAACATAATAATGACAGAGCATTTCACCTTGCTTCTTGAAGATTGTTACTTCTGTGTCTTCGTCGATGTTGTACGTCTCCAAAATCTCTGCACCCTCTGGGA
>CAYXSZ010000030.1:0-2877 GCA_964468425.1 Candidatus Woesearchaeota archaeon
GTCTCCAAAATCTCTGCACCTTCTGGGATCTTAGAAAGATACTTTATCGAAATGAACTTCGGGCGAATGTCTGCTACAAAGATTCTCCTGTAAATGGATCTGTCTCCTACTTTGTATCCTGGGATAAAATCCTTTATGAGCGAATAAACCGGGAGTCTCTCGAACTCCTCTAAAAATATCGAGAGAAGTTGAAGAAGCGGATGAGCTGAATCCATGAGTTTCTGATTCTTCGAAACAATGAGATTTATTTTCCTATACAATCTTTTTAGCTTAATGTAGGTACTGATGGGGTCGTACACGAATTCCTTGTCTAAAGAATTTATGATTACTCGAAGTTCGTGGTAGAACGGAGAAGATGCCAGGAGGTAGGAATAATAACCCTGCAATACCTGCTTGAGCTTTAAATACAAATGAGCAAACTGCTTTAATATGTTAACAGAATCTTCATAGTACGAAATCTCCTCCTCCTGCTCGATTGTTATGTTATTAATTAAAAAGTCTTCCGCAACCTTTTGAATGCACAAGCTCATAACATTTGGATCGTCTTCGATCGTAGCGAGTTTGGGATAGTTTTTAGCATCAATTATCAAAGTTTTCCCGTCAACTCCATACTCCACCCGCGTGCTAAAATTCATATAACATATATATAAGCTGCAAACAATATAAACAAAATGCAAGACCTTGAGCGAAGACTGAGGGTTATCGAAGATAGGCTAAACATTCTTCGCCAGCTAATTGAAAATCTTGAGCACAACTTGGTAGAAAAAGATCGAAAAATTGATTCAAAATTATCTCAGATCAATCAAGATGTTGAAAACCTAAAAAGGGCTATAAATGATGTAAATATAAAAATCAATGCTATTCTCAACCAACTTCCTCTCTTCGCAACGAACGAGCGTGTAGAAGTGATTGAAAGATACTTAGATTTAATCAATCCTTTCGAGTTCCTTACTAAAAAGGAAGCTGAGCGAATGATCAGCAAAATGATTGACGAAAAGGTTAAGGAAATGTTAAAAAAGAGAGAGGAATCTACTATATAAATGGGTCTATTTGATTCCCTACTCAACTTTGGAAAAAAGAAAGGCGAGGCGGAAAGCGAGAATTTGGATTTTGATATTAACGTTCCCGAGTCGAACCAGCCTCAATCACAACCTTTTAACCAACCTACGCCTGCTTTTGACAACACTTTTTCTCAACAACAGCCTTTTCAGCAATCTTTTCAGCAGTTTAACCAACCAGATTTTGGATTCCAACAACAACAGTTCAACCAACAAGCGTTTCAGCAATTTCAACAACCGTTTGGAAGCTTTCAGGAGACACAGTCTCAATTTCAACAACCCAGCTACGAGCAACAGAGCTATCAAAACTTCGATTGGGAGTCTTACATTCACGAAATCGCCGAAAAAGTTGTAGAGGAGAGACTAAAGGACATAGATCACAAAATCGATGAGTTAAATATTGCTAAGGAACGCCTCGAGCTCGAAATCCAAAAAATAAAGGAGGATATTAATCGTCTAACTGACAGGCTCGATAGCCTTTATGACACGATTACTCAGAAGATCGAACAGTACGATAAGGGTCTTTCAGAAGCTACAACAGAAGTTCAAGCTCTTCACAAGCTAATAAGAACAATGGTTCCTGCGATTTCTCAATCTGTTAAAGAATTAAAAGAAACCATTGACGAGATAAAGGCTTTACGAGACAGCATCAAGCCTTAAAGTTTTTCTAATACTTAGACCTTTAATGGAAGAGAACAAAAATCCAAAGTCGAAGTACGCCTTGATCGTGCTGTGCTCCTTAATTTGTTTGTCCTTGGTTTTTACCTACGTTTCCTACACGTTCTTCTACGGAAATACCAACCAAAACGATGAAAAAAGAATAGTGTATCAAATGGCAGAGGCGTGCCAATCCCTTTGCTACTATGCGAGAGATCTACTCGAAAAGGAAAATAAAACCTTAGATTCTCAATGCCTCTCCGAACTACCTCAATTAGTCAAGTACTGGCCATACACGGATTGGGTTTGCGACGTAGCACACTCGCCAAGAAAGCCAGAGGACAATCTTAAGCAAAACCAATGTAAGATGTTCCTCAGAGGCATAGCGAAGAACTTCGTAGAAGTATCTCCAAATTGCACGATAATAAGAGTGTACTACAATGGAAAAGTCTACAAAATATAGCCTAGTAGATGCACATATACATTTGTCGAGATACAAAGATAAAGATATAGATCATCTAGCGCAATCTAAAAAATATGTTTTTTTAGCAGTTTCAGAAGATCTTCAAAGCAGTTTACGAATTCTAAAACTATCTAAGCTTTACGAATTCGTGATTCCCGCGATCGGAATTCATCCCTGGAATGTGGAGAATGTCACGAGAGACACGCTTGAAGCGTTCAAAAAGTTAGTATCTAAAGAAAACATTGGCGTTTTAGGAGAAATAGGACTCGATAAGAAGTTTGTGCCCCAAACTTATGAGAAGCAAAAGGATATTTTCGAGTTTTTTCTAGATCTAGCTAGGGAGTACGATCTAGCAGTTAATCTTCACACTCCAGAGACTTGGGATGAAGTTTACAACCTTCTATTGAAATACGACATTAAAAAAGCGTACTTCCATTGGTACACAGGACCGAAAGAACTTCTAAGGGAGATTCAAGAGCAAGGATATTTTATCGGGATTAATGTAGCTCTAAGGTGGCAAGAGAAACATCGAGAGATCCTCGAAGAAGCCCAGATCGAAAACATAATAACAGAGTCCGATGGTCCTTACGTCTACAAGGGACATCAGCTCTCTCCAGAACTTCTTGAGGATCTCGTAGAAACCATTTCCAAGATCAAGGGACTCGAGAGTGAAAAAGTTTACAAAACTCTGAAGCAAAA
>CAYXSZ010000031.1:0-2815 GCA_964468425.1 Candidatus Woesearchaeota archaeon
CTTCTATGTTCCTGCGTAAAAGGTTGGTAAATTTATTACGATATTCTTCTAATTCTTTAATAGCATTTTCAAGACCTACTATCTGGGGTGCTATTCTTCGAGTTTCTGGTTTATTTATAAGCTCGCGAAGATCTTTTTCTATGTTAATTTCTAGCTTATATGTTTCATTTCCGATTCTTATATCTTTTATAACTAGCTTTTCATCTTCAAAAATTTGATGCAGCAGAGATCTGATATATGTTACTATGTTAGTGATGGTTGGGACTAACGTTGGACTATTCCAAATTTTTCCTCCAGATTTCATTGATGCTTCGATTAGTTCTTCTCTCAACTTTCTTAAAACATTAATAACATTTTCTATCTTTTTTATATTCATAAGATCTTTCTTTTGAAGGCTTTTTAGATTGGTAAATTCTTCATTTTCGATATTGATAAATTCCTTTATTTCTTTTTCAACAATCTCTAAAGTTTCTTTTTCCTTCTTTAAACTTTCTGCAAGTAGCTCTCTACTCGTTTCCTTAGCAGCCCAATAACTCTTATGCATTGCTTCATAACTCTCACTTACTGCTCCAAGACCAATCTTGATACTATGCCCTATAAACCAAATAAGTATTCCTATGACTAGTATTCCAGGTCCTAGTAATCCTATCCCCACCAATCCAAGTAACCAACCAACAAACAAAGCAAACTGTGGGCTAACTACCGTTAAAGCTGTAAGTGCAATTCCAAGTATGGCTATAAACGTGTTCTTCTGCTTATTCCCTGATAAAGAATCTCCAAAAACTCTAGTAGAATTAAATAGCGCTGTCAATAGGTAGGTATAGATCAAAGCTATTATCGCCACTATACAAGCTATACCTATACCGAGCTGACTCGTAGATCCTGAGTTCAAGTTTTTCAATGCGGGATTTACAGATGTAAAAAGATTGTACAAAGCTTCGCCAAAGTTTCCGGTTACATCAGTACCTCCAAACTTTAATCCTATCGATTGTATCATCGCCAACACTCCTGCTAATATTACTACTCCAACTACTACTTTTATCAAAAGATCTTGTCCTCTCCTCATTAAAATTAATATGCTGCCTCAAAAATATAAAATTTAAATCATTATGTTTAACATTCTAAACTTAATTAAAAGTATCGATTCTATATCGGAATTGAAGTGTGGTATGTTTACTATTGGTTTGTCAATGTTTTTAACCAAAAGGGAGTAAAATATTATCTATGGCTTATGTTAGCTGGTTTCCGATAGGGTTTGGAATTGGCTTGTTCGTCTCGCTCTCGATATTCTTGGCGAATAGAAATAAGCATGGTGAAGCTACCGTTCTGGGAGAGCTTCTTGGACTGATCGCGATCTTTACGATCGCGGGAGTTGTCGGAAATGTTCAAGCAATCTTATCTTCTTACGGAGTCCAAATAGACTTTCTCTACGGAATAGTTGCTGGTTTAATACTCGGAGCTGGAATTTCGTTCTTAAGCTTGATTTCAAGGACGACTTCTCTCGCGATAAGAGCTGGAGGAGTCGCGTTTCGCGGAGTTGGTGGAGTTGTTAAAGGAGTCAGGAAAACTATCAAAGATGAAAGAAAAAAGATGGAAGATGCTTACAAAACAATAGCGCACCTGAACGCAGAAATTCCAGAGATAAAGAAAGAAGAAATTAAAGAAATCAGAGAGCTAGAGGAGGTGAGGCACATCCTAGATCGAGCCGAGGAGTTCCTTAACGAAATTAAAAGGGACATAGCTCCATACTTTTACTATCGAAACAATCCCTGGTGGTTTAGCACGAAGGCACTGTTCGTCGGAAGAAGCGTTATGAAAAGAGTTGAATCCCGGAAGACGGAGGCGATTGCCATATTCTCCGAACTATCAGGACTTTGTATTAAGGTTGTTAATGAATTCGAGAAGACCCTGAGGAAGTTCCGAGAAGTGAATGCAGAGATGGTTAGAATCGAAGGAGATGCTTTAAGAGTATGTGAAGATCTCGAAAAAGACTTGATGGAGTTTGAAAAAATGCTAAAGGATATAGAGAATGTTGAGAAAAAACTCGAAGTTCTCGATGAGAATGCTCTAAGCATCGACGAAAAAATGGAAGCACTCTTACAAAGAGAGGGAATATCAATTAAGGAGTTAAAGGAGTTAACGAAGCTCGTGGTCGATCTCCATAAACGATGCTCGTCTGCTACCGAAGAAGTCCGAAAGCTCGAGAGGGTAGATATTTCAGTTATTAAAAAGGTTCACAGCGAAATCGCGAATGTTGTAAACAAAAAGTATCACAGCAACCTCAATAAGCTAATTAAGGAAGACTTGAAGATTGTTCACAACCTAGAAGTTGCTTTCAAAGATGAAAAGTCAGAGATCGAAGAAACGAGCGATCCGGTTCAGATTTTGAAGCACTTCGGAATTGGTATAAATAAGTCTCTACACAAGCTGGAAGAAGCCATGCACGATTTTCTATTAGCCCTTGACGAGGAAAAAAGGGAAATAGATATCGATTTCGAGAAAATCAAGGAGACTATCGCAGTCGCGGAGCAGGAACTTGCTAAGATCAATACAATCGTTAACGCTCTCAAAAAAATTGGGGATAATTTAAGATTTGAAAGGAAAGAAGTTGCGAAGATTGATAAACTATTCACAAAGTTTGAAGGAATTCTAACTAAGCTTGAAAAAGAAGTAGGGGCTATTGCTAAGAAAGAGGAAGAAAAACTTACTGAAAAGGAGATAGAAGCCATCGAGAGATACGAGTTCCTCAAAGCCCGCATCGATCAGCTTGAAAAAGCGTTTAAGAGCTTCCAATCCGCTCAAGAAGAAATCAAAG
>CAYXSZ010000032.1:0-2916 GCA_964468425.1 Candidatus Woesearchaeota archaeon
CCCGATGAATACATCACAGTCTCCATAACCGAAGGTTACATAATTAAGTTTTACTGGGAAGATTGGTGGCTCGGCTTAGACCATTTCGTCGAAGATCATCCGGAAACAGCAACTCGGGAAGAAAAAGAACTTTATTCTATCTATAAAAAATATGGAGAAAAACCAATCGTATTACCGTGATTCACATTAAGACCCGAAACTATTTACGGAGTAACGAATATCTGGATAAATCCAGATGTAGAATACATCGTTGCAGAGGTTAATGGAGAGCTATGGATAATTCCAGATACAATTGTTAAAGAGGAGTTAAAAGCTCAAGACTTTAAAGTAAAAGAGTTAACTAAACTCCCTTCGAGTTGTTTAATTCTTCAAACAGTTGCAAATCCAGTTACAAAAGAAAAAGTACCTGTACTACCAGCAAATTTCGTCGATCCAGAAATAGGAACCGGCATCGTAATGTCTGTCCCTGCACACGCCCCCTACGACTACATAGCCCTGGTAGATTTAACTAAAAGGGAGATTAAAGATCCAAACGATCCTCTAATAAGAAACGAGGCTGACAAGTGTCTAAAGCGCATGAAATCTTTGTTCGATGTAGAAGGATTTTCAGAGTTCCCTGCAAAGGACGCTTGTGAGAAGTTCGGGGTGAGATCCCAAGAAGATAGAGAACTTCTGGACAAAGCCACTGAATACGTTTATTCAAAAGAGTTTTACAACGGTGTTTTAAAGGATCTATACGGAAAGTATGCTGGAAAGAAGATTCAAGAGGTTAAAGATGCTATAGCCAAGGAGTTAATAGAAAAAGGAATTTCAATAAAATACTACACTCTTCCCGTTAGGTTTGAATCTAGATACGGAGGAAAGTGTATCGTAAAGATAGTCAGAGATCAGTGGTTTTTGAAGTACTCCGATCCAGAGTGGAAGAAACTTGCACACGAATGTATAGATCGAATGAGATTCCTTCCAGAGGAGGTTAGGAGCAACTTCCACTACACAGTAGATTGGTTAAAAGACTGGGCTTGCGTGCATCAAAGGGAGCTAGGAACTCCCTGGCCGTGGGATCCTGAGTGGACGATAGAATCTCTCTCAGATTCAACGATTTACATGGCATACTACATAGTTGCAAAATATTTACAACACCCCGAAAAATACGGAATAGATATTGACAAGATAGATGATTCTTTCTTTGATTACGTCTTCCTCGGAGAAGGAGATCCCGAAGAAATTTCAAAGAAAACTGGAATTAAAAAAGAATTGCTCGAGCAAATGAGAAAAGAATTTGAATACTGGTACCCAGTAGATATTCGTACCTCAGCTAAGGAATTAATCCAAAATCACTTGACATTTTTCATTTTCCACCACGTAGCAATATTTCCTGAAAAATACTGGCCAAAAGGAATAGTAATTAATGGTTGGGTCTTAATGGATGGAAGAAAAATGAGTAAGAGCTTAGGAAACGTTATTCCAATGCTTCACGCAGTAGAAAACCATCCTGTTGATGTGCTGAGATTTCTACTCGCATACGCTGGAGAAATAGGATTCGACGACGCAAATCTAGAGTATTCAAGGCTGGAGGAGGTTGAAAACGAACTGAAGAAGTGGTATAACTTTGCGATCGAGAATTATGGAAAGGGGAGAGAAGAAAAGTTTCTAATCGACGAATGGTTCGAAAACGTTCTCTACAAGTATGTTAATGAAGCCGATGAACTCTGCGATCAAATGAGATTTAAAACATTGATAAACAAAGTTTGGTACGACCTTGAAAGAGAGTTTAAATGGTATCTAAAGAGAACAAACAACAATCCAAACAAAGAAGTTGTTTCTAAATATATCAAGTTTAGAACTTTGCTAATGTACCCTATAATCCCACACATCGCCTCGGAAATCCTTGAAAAGCTTGGAGAAGATCCCTTAAGTCCAAAATGGCCCGAGACCAAAGAAGTTAATGAAGAAATACTAGAGCTCGAAGAATACATTAAATCGCTCAGGGAAGACATTTTAAGAATTACAGAACTATTGAAGAAAAAAGGAAAGGAAATTAATGAAATAAAGATAGTTTTAGCTTCGGACCAGAAACATCAGTTAGTTTTAGAGTTCAACAATCTTCTTAACGAAGGAAAACCCTTAAATGAAATTGTTAGCGAGCTTTGTAAGAAATATCCAGACTTCTCAAAGCTGATAACAAAGTTAGCTAGGGATATTAGCTTAGTTAAAGATTTGATACCAAGAGAACTTGAGATTCGAGCCATAAACGAAGCTAAGGAGTTTTTAGAACAGGAGTTCTCTGCAAGAGTTGTAGTAGAACTTGAAGAAGATTCTAAAGAAGAAAAAGCTAAGTTAGCTCTTCCAAAGAAACCTGCGATTATCGTTTCTTAATTTTTGTCATCACTATATTTTAATGAAAAGAATCGGAGATGTTGAATTAAGACTCGCAAAAGGACCGGTTCCTCATTACAAAGAAATTAAAGAACTGTCAAAGAGCGTCATTCAAATTTTAGAAATTGAATTTGGATCTGAAGAAGTGATTAAACGGTTTTCCAATCCCTTTTGGTTCAACGCATTCGCTTGCTTCGTTGGATTTGAATGGAACTATTCTGGAATGACCACGGTTACCTTAAAAGCCGTAAAAGAAGCTCTCAACGAGATAGACACTAATTTAAAAGCTGTTGGTGGAAAAGGAATAGAAGCTAGAGCAACGGAGCAAATAGAAAGCTTAGATATAAAGGATAAATTAAAAGATTCGTTGAAAAAAGCGTCCGTTCTCTCCGCAAAAATAGACAACGCTCTTCTCCAAGATGGACACGATTTGTACTTTCATTTTATCCTCTTTGACGAAAAAGGAAATTACACAGTTATTAACCAGAAAATGAACACGAAAACGCAAACGGTTAGAAGGCTTCATTGGATAAAAACTAG
>CAYXSZ010000033.1:0-7423 GCA_964468425.1 Candidatus Woesearchaeota archaeon
CAATCCAGAGTAGAGTCCGTATTCGACGATTAACCCATCTTTCCCAATTTCTATTTTATCTAAATATTCTAAAGGATCCTTAACTTTGATCAATTCCGGCTCAGTTAAGACATTAACCTCTATAGTTATTTCCTTTAATTCATCTTTTCTCAAAGGAGGAAATCTCGGATCTTCAGTAGCCGCAGCGATCGCAGATCGCGGAAGACCCTCGTATAATGGATAAATCGGACGCGGTATGCCTATACACCCCCTCAACTCTCCGTTTTTTCTAAGGGTTACGAAGACTCCTCTCCTTTCTTTATACTTTTCAAGAACATTTGGAATAACAAGTTTACCCGCTTCTAGATAGGTTCTAATGACTTCTCTCGCCGCTTTTACAAATGTTTTACCATCTTCCAATGAGTAATTCATTATATTCTTTTAAATCCGAAGATATAAATATTATATATGGTGATCAGAAGAAGAAAACCGGGAATCTTCGAGATGGACACTATATTCGATAGAATCGAGGAGCAATTCAGGAGAAGTATGGAAAAGTTAAGAGATCTAATCGAGATGTACATACCTAGTGAGGAGATCGTCGAAGGAGAGTTTAGAACGCCTTTGGCAGACATAATCGACGAAGGAGATAAGTATGTGATTGAAGTGGAGCTCCCTGGTATGAGCAAGGAGGATATAGAAATTTACACCTATGACCACACGCTCGAGATCGTTGCCAGAAGAAAAGCCGAAAGGAAAATAGAAAAGGAAGGTGTTTTAAGGTTGGAGAGAGCTTATGCTGGATTCAGAAGAGTATTCTCCCTACCGCTCGATGCAGATCCTGAGAACATCAAAGCTAAGTACGAAAATGGTCTACTAAGAATCGAAGTTGGAAAGAAGGGAGAGGAGAAGGGAAGGCGGCGAGTAAGCATCGAGTAACTTTTTATTTTTCAAACACTTGCCTGTAGATTTCTTTTAGCCTCGCCGGAACAACGTGTGTATAAACTTGAGTAACTGAGAGAGAGGAGTGTCCTAATAGCTCTTGAATATATCTTATATCTACTCCTCTTGAAAGAAGAGTCGTAGCCAACGAGTGTCTAAGGACGTGAGGGGTCACTCTCTTCTTTATTCCGCTCTTCTCCGCCACTTTTTTTACGATTCTCTCAACCTGCCGGGTCGAAAGTGGGAAAAGCCTTTCTCCTTTAACTTTATTTGAGTATTTCCTCAGACTTTCTAGCAAGAACCTTGGGAGAGGCACGAACCTTTCTTTTCCCCCCTTTCCGTAAACTCTTATCAATCCCTCCTCCCATAAGATATCTTCCTTTTTAATTCCAACGAGCTCTGAAACGCGAACTCCAGTGTAAAAGAGAAACTCTATAATCAATTTATCTCTCTCATTTCCCGCATGATCTACGAGATTCTGGAACTCTTCGAACGTTATGAATTTTGGAAGTCTTTTATCTACCTTTGGAGCTTTTATTTCTTTGGAGAGATCTTCAAGCCCTAAAAACTTTAGAAATGAAGAAACGGCTCGAACGTAGAGCCTCAACGAGTTTGGATCTAAGTTTCTTTCAGATTTCGCATTTGCGAGAAAACGAAATATTAAATTTTTGTTTAAGCTAGTTTGAAGGGTAAATGGATCTGTATCTACCTTATTTTTGGAAAGAAACTCGAGAAATCTCCTAACAATTCCGCAATATGTTTTTAGAGTGTTCTTTGACTTCCCCTGAATTTCAAGCCAGACCTTGTACTCGTTCAGAATTTCCATTAAAAATACAAAGTTATCCGACAATATTTAGTTTTGCTTATCAAAGATCGCTATCGTTTCAACTATCAGTTTTGCAGCGAGGTTCTCGCAAAACTCGTTAGGATAAAGCTCGACCAAGTCGAACCCAATCAGGTCTATATTTAGGTTTTTAATTAGCTTAAAGTAGTGGTAAGGTCTGATCCCAAAGGGCTCGAGCCAATGCCCGCATCCGCAATCAAACACATCAATATCTATAGATATATATACTTTTTTACCTTCCAAAGCATTGCAGATCTCATTAGAAACTTTCTCAGGATCCTCCCAAATCTCAAAGGGAGTGTAATACCTTATGCCGTATTCTTTTAGAATCCTTTTTTCATCAAAAGAAAGGTTAGAAACTCCGACCATAATTGTTTTTTCAGGAGCTATCACTCCCTCTTTAATTAAATAGAGTACAAAGCTCTGATAATTCACATATGGATCTGGGTGGCAATCTGGATGGGCATCGAAGAACAACAAGTTAAATTCATCGTGAAATTCCTTAATGACTTTAAGTATGGAATATGTTATTGAATGGTCTCCTCCAAGAAACACGAACTTCTTCTTAGGATCGTAAATTTTCTTGATCTCAGCTTCAATGACGTTATAACTTTCTTCCAAGCTCTTGACGTCTTCTAGTTCTAGATCTCCGAAATCGTAAATCAGCTCGGGATCTATATCTCTAAAGATCGTGTCGAAAATTCTATAAGAAGCTTCTCTAATCGCTTCAGGACCTTCAGAATAGTTTTTTACTTTAGAGAGACTTCCCAGCTCTTGGGGGATTCCAAAAATTATCCAACGAGCCCTTTTTCGATCTTTTGCTTGAGCGTGCGCAAACATTTTCTTTTTTATTTTTAAAAAGGTAAAAAGATTATGGAAGACATTCAGGAGCTTCATAAGAAAATTCTTAGCTGTAGATCTTGCGACTTACACAAAACTCGGACAAAATGCGTCCCCGGAGAGGGAGATCACTCTCAAGGAATAATGTTCATTGGAGAAGCTCCCGGAAAGGAGGAAGACAAGCAAGGAAAACCATTTGTAGGCGCCGCTGGTAAGTATTTAACCGAAGTTCTCGCAAGGAATGGGATAAAACGCGAAAGTGTATACATAACCAACGTTTTGAAGTGTAGACCTCCAAACAACAGAGATCCGAAGCCAGAGGAAATTCGAGCCTGCTCAAGATGGCTCAAACTACAATTAGATTTAATAAAACCACGTATTATTGTCACGCTTGGAAGGTTTTCAACTCAATGGATCTTCGACTATTTTAATTTAAAGTATTCCTCAATTATGAAGGTTCGAGGAAAAGTCTATGAAGCTGAAAAGTGGAACAAAGTTGTTTATATAATCCCAACGCTTCATCCAGCTGCAGTCTTGTACCATCCAAAATGGAAGCCTCTTTTTGAACAAGATATAGCTTTAATCAGAACAATTCTCCAAGAAAAACCCAAGAAAAAGAATATTTTAGATTACCTCGCCAATAGCTTCAAGTAACTTTATCGCACAAGTTTTCTGGTAAGTATGTATCCAGATCAAGGTAATATGTGAGCTTGTTCAACCTTAACATTTTAATTAATTTAAAAATTTCTCTTTTTTTAAGAAGAAGTCTGACAAGATTCGAAAAGAGATTTCCCTTCCAAAATATTTTTTTAGCTAACACCTCATACGCTTTTAGTGGAGTTTTTTCATCTAAGTGCTCTTTAATGATTTGAGAAGCTATTTTTGCTTGAATTACTCCAAAAACTATTCCTCCGAGGCTAAATTGCTTCAGGTATCCCGAAGACTCTCCCACGCAGAGTAAATTTTCTTTAACAATTTCTTTCTCTGGTTTATTTTTTATAACATCTGCGTAAAAATGCTCGAAGTTCCAAATACCTTTAGATTTTGCAAATCTTTCGAACTTAGAATATTTAAGGCTGTCATCGATAAGTCCTACTTTTATTCTGGAATTGTATTTGAGAATCCAACCAAAATAAGAATTTGAAGTCGTCTTATCGATGTAAATATTAATTTCATTTGATTTTCCTTCAAATTCTTTTTCTCCTTCCATCCCAATAACAAAACTCGAATTCGGTAGGTTGTAAAATCTTCGAACAACGCTAAAAGGACCGCTAGCATCCACAATAACCTTATATTTTATTTTTTCCTTGTTGGTAATTGCTAAGTTTTTGGTGGGTGTTACTTTTAGCAAGCTTCGCTTGAGAAAAACTTTTGATGATTTCAATTTTTGAAAAATGAGTTTGTCAAAGAGTTCCCTATCAACTAAAAGCATTTTTCTTTTTATAGTTAACAACTCGATGCTATCTGTTAAGTTATGTAATGTAGCCCTTCTAAATGTAGTTATGACGCTTTTTTTCTCGAATGGAAGTAAACTAAGGATCGCGTCGCTAACGAGTCCCGTATCTTTTACAGGAGTTCCAACCTATCCATTTCAATCGATGACGATGATATTATCGACGCCTCTCTTCTCCAAAAAGTAGGCTAACGACAATCCAGCCACTCCAGCTCCAACTATCAAAACATCAGCGTCCAAAGTTTCTTTTGATGGAATAGAACCACTTCACAGCATTTTCAAAGTCATCTTTTGTAACTTCGGGCCATAGTTTATCAAGAACGTATATCTCTGCGTAAGCGGATTGATAAATTAACAAATTGGATAACCTACGAAAACCTCCAGTTCTTATTATTAAATCCACGTCTTCCTTAACCCACAAAAATTTCCTAAGATTTTTTATTGGAATTTTATGTTTAATCGCCTTGTTTACTGCGTTGAGCAACTCAACTCTCCCACCATAAACGATTAAGAGGTTGAGAACCTTATTCTTGTAGTTTTTAGTCATACTCATGACCTTTCTCATTTTTTCTACGATCTTCTTTGGAAGCTTTGAGATCAAGCCTATAAACCTTATTTTCACTTGATTTTCGTGAATTTTTTGAGCGTGCTCGCTCCTATTTCCGAGAATATCGTCTAAAAACTCATTTAGATACTTAAGAAGAATTCTTATTTCGGTGCTCGGGCGATTCTTGAAGTTTTCATAGGAAAGGACGTAAATGCTTAGAATTTTAATGTCTGTGTTGATCCACCAATCCAAAAGATCTCTTACGCGATTTACACCTTCTTTGTATCCAGTAGAATAATTAACTCCTTGTTTTTTAGCCCACCTACGGTTTCCGTCTGGGATCACTGCCAGATGTCTTAGCATACAAACTTAATCCTTTTACCAGTTTATAAATAAATGCCTCACTATCTCCTGAAAATAGCTTATGATGGTAAAGGATTTCACGGAGTGGTACCTCAAAAAGGTGTTAAAACAATTATCGGAACAATTCTAGAAAAATTAAACCTAGATCCTCGAGAAACGAAATATAATGTGGTTTCTAGGACGGATAAAGGAGTTAGCGCTGAGGAGAATTACTTGGTAATCTCTACTTTGAAAAGTGTTGATTGGGAAACGTTTGACGATCCAAATATCAAAATTTTGAAGGTTTTTGAGCTGAAAGAACCAATCATCCTTCGAAAGATCGCGCAGGGCAAGGTTTATTGGTATCACCTTCCAAAGTCTCTTTTTGATGAGAAATTTATTTATAAACCCAAATACATCATTATTGACGATTATAAGGTTCAAATAAACTATGTTGATGGGGATTTCAGCATAGAACTTTATGAAAGAGGAGCAAAGAAGTTCATAGGCACGCATAGGTTCTTTAACTTTGCGAAAGGATCCGTCGAAAATGACGTTTGTACCATAAGAGAGTTCAGAATCTGGGAGGAAAACGAATTTTGGATTAACGAGATAGTGGGAAATCGCTTCCTTTATGAAATGATCCGAAGGATCGTTTCATTTCTCGTAGCTGTTGGAAAAGGGAGATATCCATTAGATAAAATAGATCTAGTGCTTTCAGGGGCTAAACTCGAACCAAAACCCCCCGCAGCTCCTCCAGAGTTCTTAGTACTCAAAAAAGTTTTTCTAGATTGGAGTAAGATTTACAAGATTTTAAAGGATATTATTATATGATTCTCGTGCTTGCACGAGTTCCTGCTGACTTAAGCGAGACCGTCTCTAAGGAAATCGTAAAAAGAAAGCTCGCTCTTTCTGTTAGCGTTGTTTCTTCGCTAACTTTCGAACAAAATGGTAAAGTTCATAACGATTGTATCTTAATGATAAAAACTAGAAAGGAGCTTTTTGAAAGGGTATCTAAAGTTATAAAAGAGTATGTTAACAACGTATCCGAAGTCCTTGCTCTAAAAGTCGTGGAAGCTGATATAGATTATCTACATCTCTTAGAATCGGCAACTTCGCTTAAAAAGATTCGTCAAGCTGAAAATGAAAGAAGAGCTTAGAAAGGCTGGTAGGGTTGTAAGGGGTGCTTTGCAACTGGCAAAAAAACTCATTGACGAAGAAGTTAGCTATTTAGAAGTTGCAAACAAATTGGAACAGTATATAATCGATAAGGGATGCTTTCCAGCGTTTCCAGTTAACATTTCAGTTAACGAGGTGGCAGCTCACTATATTCCAGATTTAAACGATACTTCGAAATTTAAACGAGGAGATGTTGTAAAAGTAGATGTAGGAGCACATTATGAGGGATGGATTGTTGATGCTGCAATTACAATCGAAGTAAACGATAACAAGTATAAAGAGCTTATAGAAGCTTCCAAAAACGCTCTTGAAGCTGTTAGAAATGTCATACATAAAGGAATATCTATCTCCAATCTCGGAAGCGTTATAGAAAACGAAATCAAGAAACTTGGCTTTAGCCCAATTTACAACCTTTGTGGACACAAGATTGAGCGATATGTACTCCACGCTGGCTTAAATATTCCAAATTACAACACAGGTTCAAATATTCGTTTGGATGAGGGGATATATGCCGTTGAACCTTTCGCGACAAATGGAGAAGGCTTCGTTAAAAATTCTAAACCTTCTAAATGTTACCTAATCACCGAAACAAAGGTAAGGAATCCAAAACTTCAAAAGTTTATGAATGAGCTTTACTCTAAGTATAAAACGTTGCCCTTCGCTAAAAAATGGGTTGTTAAAGATTTTGGATCAAGGTATAATGTGGATCTTTATTTACTTATGCTAAAACAAGCAGGTTGTCTATACGAATTTCCGGTTTTGGTTGAAAAATCTGGAGGGATTGTATCTCAATGGGAAACAACGTTTTATGTGGGTAGTGATGTATATGATTTATTAAGAGAGTAGCTCTGTCGTGATGTCGTGAACTCGCAGAATTTTTGTCGTTACGTCGTATCTCCAAAAACTTTTTATAGTAGAGCGAACAAATAATAGCTATGGCGAGAAGAACGACACCTTTGCCACAAGCTCCTCTCTACAGAATCTTGAGAAAAGTAGGAGCTAACAGAGTATCTGAGGAAGCTAAGAGGGAGTTTGTAGATGTGGTCGTAGACATCGCTGAGAGAATCGCTTCCAGAGCCGTAGAGCTCGCAAAGCACGCAAAGAGAAAGACCGTACAAGAGGAAGACGTAAAGCTCGCTAAAAAGGAAGTTATTGGCGCATAATTTTTTCTAATTTTTTATTTTAGAGCTTTGCAAACACTTTACAATTATTTCTCATTCCACCAGATACCCTTTAAATGTTAATATTTTTGTTTCCTTTATGTGAAAAACTAGTTTAGTGTAGATCTATTTTATAA